>JAHIYL010000077.1 GCA_018815145.1 Nanobdellota archaeon
AAAAAAAGTGCTGACCTAAGATGAAGCTATCACTGAACAATAAAATATCAATGAGCCTGTTATTAATTATTTTTATCTCTACAATTGTTCTTGGTTCAATCATATTTATTCAGGGAAGCAGGATCATTGAAGAAAGAACAAAGGCACAGTTAGAGAGTGTTGTTGCATTGAAAGAAAATCAGTTAAATGATTTTATTTCAGAAGAAAAAGGAGATTTAATTAGCATTGCAAAAGAAAAATATTTTGTTGATCTTTACAAGCAATTGATTCAGCATCATGAGATTTATGGAGAGCACCTTGAATCATATCATGACACTATGGTGGATCTGCTGGATCAGAAAATAAGCACAATGGGAGAGGATTTTGTTGAACTTTTTGTTTTGGATATGAATGGTATTGTGCACATTTCAACTGAGATACATAATACTGGGAAAATTAAATCTAATGAAGCCTATTTCACACAAGGACAAAAACAGACCTCAGTTCAAAGTTTTTATTATGATCTGACTCTCCAGCAGCCATCTATGGTGATCTCAACTCCAGTGCATGACAATAATGGCAGCTTGATGGCTGTATTGGTAGGAAGGATTGACCTGAATCAGATCAGTGATCTCATGACCCAGAGAGAGGGCCTTGGTCAGACAGGAGAAACATATTTAGTGAACAAATATAATTACATTGTCACGAAATCTAGGTTCATTGAAGGCATAGAATTCAAGAAAACAATCCATACAGACGCAGTCAAGGATTGTCTGGAACAACACAGCGGAAGCCTGAAGTACAATGACTATAGAGATGTACCGGTAATAGGTGTATATAGATGGATTCCAGAAAGAAATATTTGCCTGATTGCAGAATTTGATCAGAGTGAGGCTTTTGAGCCAATCAATACACTCAGAAACATCATATTTTTTGTTGGCATAGGTGTTTTTGTCCTTGCTCTGATGATTGGACTCTGGATTTCAAAAACAATTACAGATCCCATCATTAGGCTGCGGAATGCTGCTAAAGAAATAGGAGAAGGTAATTTTGATGTCAAGATAAAAAACAAAGGGGGAGATGAAATTGGTGAATTGTCAGAATCATTCACTGAGATGGCACAGCAGCTAGCGATTCAAAATAAAAAAATCCTTCAGCATGAGAACGACCTTCATGATCAAGTTGATCAAAGAACAAAAGAGTTGCAGATTAAGCTGCTGGAACTGGAAAATACAAAACTTGCAGTCATGAATATATTGGAAGATACTGATGAGACCAACAAGAGTCTTATGTACACCAAAGAGGAACTGAAGAAAAAGATTGAAGAGCTCAAGCTAATGGATCAAAAAAAGGATGAATTCCTCTCAGTGACTGCGCACGAATTAAAGACTCCTCTGACCAGTATCAGGGGTTTTGCTGACCTTCTCCGTAATCCTGCAATAATGGCGAAAAAAGAGCAGAGGGATAAATATTTCAATATAATTATTGATGATACAAAGCGTCTTGAAAAACTGATCACTGATATCCTTGATCTTTCAAGGCTTGATCTTGGGACAATGAAATTTAATTTTGAGAAAACAAGAATTAGCAGTGTATTTGAAGGATTGAAGGATCTGTCTGAAATTCCAATTAAGGACAAAGGATTGAAACCAATATTTGTAATAGGAGAAAAGATTCCTGACTTCAACACTGATGTCTCCAGGCTTCTGCAGGTATTGACCAACCTCATAAATAATGCTATCAAATACACTGAAAAAGGTTCAATAAAAGTTGAAGCAAAAAAACAAAGAGATGACATTTTTTTCAGTGTAACAGATACAGGTGTCGGGATTCCGGAATCTGAATTTGAAAGGATATTCAACAGATTCTATCAAGTCGATTCTTCTTATACGAGAAAAGTGGGAGGTTCAGGCCTTGGCCTGGCTGTGAGCAAAGGGATTGTAGAAGCACTTGGAGGAAGCATCCGGGTTGACAGTGTTATCGGAAAAGGGACAACATTCTCTTTCAATATTCCATTGAATTCATATGTTAAAGGCAGGCATTTTGAATCAATCCTGCATGATCTGGAAGAAGATGGGAATAAGACTGGTGCAACAAAAAATATTCTCATGAAGAAAGGAATAGTGGATCAGGAAGGTTTTCTTATCAATAATATTGAAAAGAGTCAATTCATCAAGACAAAAACCAGGAAAAAGAAATCATATAAGGACACTAAAAAGAACTAAAAAAATTTAAATAGTAGTGCAATAACTATAGTTATTGATTATGTTGTAAAATCAGCACTTACTCAGGTATATTGAAAAAAGGTTATAAATATGGCAAAAGGAAAAATTCTTATTGTTGATGACGAACCTCATCTGGTTGAACTCTTGACTGCAATACTTGAAGCAGAAGGATATAATGTGACCGCAGCCACCAATGGCCCGGATGCTCTGGACAGACTTAAAAACCTGAAACCTGATCTGGTGATACTCGATATGATGATGCCGGGAATGAGCGGCAGAGAAGTCTGCGAGAAGATTAGGGCAGAACCAAAGACAAAAAATCTCAATGTCATGTTCCTGACTGTAGCCAAATTCTCAGAAACAGGAAAAAAAGTGCTTGATGACATGAAGGTGCAGGGTTATCTTACAAAACCATTTGAGAATGATGATCTCCTAAAGCATGTCAAGAAAATAATTGGCTAGATATTGTAAATAATTTTGCTTTCTGAGCAAATAACGACTATTTTTTCAAGTTATTGCCTGATTCCATGATCTTATCCATGTACATCCCAAGGTCCTTGATCAGATTATCCATCTCATCCTTGACCAATTCTTCTTCCTTATTGATATAGAATATTTTTTTTATTCCTCCAATCTTTTCACAGATCTTGAGATCATTTGCAAGCTTCTGGATATCATTACCACCTGTAAAATGGAGAAGAGTATTTATTTCGTCCACAAGCAGCATATTACAGTTCCCATCGCACACATTCTTATGGATCGCTTTTTTTAGTTGCTCGATATTCTTGGTCTCAAGATAATAACAATTTGGTTCATTCTCCTGCTTTTTATAATGGCTGCTCAAGACATCGATAAAAAAAACATTTTCCAGATTGACCCCTTTTTTTTCCATCTCGATCCTGAAATATGAGTAAGGCATCCTAAGAAGTATGTAACAGATCCTATTTTGTTTGGAGAAGTCAGTGAGGATATTGGTGATAATCTCGTCATACTCACTGGATTTCAGAAGTAGCATAAGAAACTTAAGATCCTTCTCTGCAAGATGTTTAATCACTTTAGTATCCATTTGGTTGTAAAAACTATATAAATCTTTTTGTTTACTCAATAATGGTTAGCAATACTTATCTTGATTTTCTCAAAGTATATATATGTTTCCACTAAGATATGCATTTTAGGATAATTTTAGTATCATATTTATCCCATATTTATAAAAAAGGATAAATTACTTTGTATCACAATTTTGAGTATATGAAAGGAAACAGCAATCTTTATAATCACAGGAGGTATTATTAATGTGAAAATGTCTATATCAGAAGATATTGCAGACAGTCAGATTATGCTATTTGTTTCATCCAAAATCAAATATAACAGTGTGATGGAAATCCTTCAGCCGGAATTGGAAAAAACTTGTCAAAAAATCGGATATATCACTCTAAATAAGCCGTTCATGACGATCATATCTGATCTGAAGAAAAAAAACCTGGACACATCAAAGTTCTATTTTGTTGATGCAATTACAGCCACTGTGCAGTCTCCGCCGCAGGCAGATAACTGCATTTTTGTCAGCTCTCCCACAGCACTCACAGATATGGGATTATCTTATTCCTCGCTTTTCAATGAAAAGGACTGCGATTTAGTCTTTTTTGATACTATCTCTACCCTTATAGTGTATCAGGACATAGGGTCAGTGATCAAATTTGTACACAACCTCATCACAAAAGCCAGGGTCATGAACAAGAAAGCAGCATTTCTTGCACTAAAAGAAGATTCTGAGGAGTTGATAAAGGACCTTACCATGTTTGTTGATAAGATTATTGAGATCTAATTCATGGCAAGTTTCTTCTTTTTAGTCTATTGATTCTTTTCTTGATTTTCTTGTTTTCTGCCCCAATCTTTTTTTTGAGGCGTTTTTTTTCATCATCTTCAAGGCTCAGCCTCAAAGCATAGAAATCATCAATAGTGTTTTCAAGTTCCTCATGAGATTCTCTGAGTTTGATATGTGATTTTTCAAGTTCGATCTTGTTTGATTCCAGCTCATTTTTTACACGTTTGTATATTGAGTTCTTTTCATGCAAAGCACCAATAGTGATATTTAACATCTTTATTGAATTTTGCGATGCCTTCAAAACCAGCACTACAAAGACTGCTCCAAAAAAGAAAACCAGGCTGACAAGTGTGTCTGTTTCTGTTGATTCAAGACTGTTGCCCGGATGCAGAAAAAAATAGATAATGTATCCTGTCAGGAAAAACATGATGAGAACAAAGAGGATCTTCCATGAGTTATTTGACTTTTTGTCATTCGTTTTAGTGATAATTATTTTACATATATTTAAAGAAAATACGAGAAGGATAATTCCCATGCCAAGCAAAATTCTGAGCAGCATAAGATTAGGATAGCATTATGAGTATTTATTATTAATTGAATTACAAAAGATATCTCATGATTTTTTCTTTCTGATGAATTTCTTTAAAGAACTGTAACCTGTCTTCTTTTTTATTCCTGCCTTGTACAAAGCTTTTTTCCAGGAGCCGAAGTATTTTTTATAGGTAGAATATGATGCTGTCCAGTCTTTTCCGCAAAGCTCTTTTGCTTTTGGCGGCCGTCCAAGCTCTTTATTCATCTGACGGATGTTGTCCAGGAGTTCAATCGGATCATACTGTAGTTGGACATTCAATTTAAGATCAGCTTTTTTGAGTGCTTTATTCCAGGTCCCATACCTGTTCATATAGGTGGATGAATGTGGCAATCCCTTGTCATCATTGATATCCTTTATTGTTGGCGTCCTTTTCAGTTTTTTAGCAAGCTTTTTTAGATAGTGAATGAGCTGCTCATGAGTGTATTTTTTCATCAGGAACATTGATAGGATGGAAGATTATTTAAATTTGTCGATATGGAGTGAAGAAGATGATTATACAATCACAATCTGTGCACTTAAGACTTTGCTGCAAAGTAGATTTTCACAATAATATCCAGGATAATAATAAATACTGCTCTTGACTTCATTTTCAATGCAGAATTCGAAACAATCAATTTCTTTTTCTTTAAATATTTGATCAGCTTCATACATCGGGTTATTATAAGTTGAATCAGGTGTTTGTTTGAATGTTGCCCGATAGATATGGGTTTGCTGAAAATTATCCGGGCATTCAATAGGACATTCACTATTCTCTCTAATAAAAGGTATTGAGACAGGAATCTGTTCTCTCTCATCCTTAATGAATTCGCTCTTATCAGGAGGTGTAGACTCATATTTGCAGCAATTGCCAATCAAATTGAATTTTGAGTCACAGTACTTTGGCCTGCAGGTGATTTTCAGATCATATATGGCTTCTGATCCGAACAGCTCATTATAATTACTAAAGCATACCTCAGGTTCAATTGCATGAATAAATACTGGCTCTCCGGAATCATCAGGCACAAAAATATCATTGCAAGTCCGTATCAGAAAATCCCTCCTGTTGGCGTTGTACCTTAATTCAATTAACTTTTTGTCTAAATGTGCATCATACTCAGATGATTTACGCACACTGCCTCTTCCAATATACATTGCAGCATGACCCCGTTTGTTTTTTAGAAATACTCCTTTATCGTCAATAGCCTGTTTGACGTCCATGGAGAATACATCGCCGGGGCTGAATAGATCAAAATTAACTTCTCTGGCTGCTTCAGGTCTTGGTTTTTCCAACTCACCTTCTTTGCCCTCAATGTGAAGGTCAATTATTGCCCTGGACATAAACCTCACTTTTTCAGGCTCTGTTTGATCATACATCCTATCATTGCAGATTCCTGGATATTTTATGCCACCACCATCCTCCCAACTATACCCATCACCGTCAGGATAATTAGGCAAATAGTCATATTTTTGACCTTTGAATGTTTTATCAGGGATAGCATATTCAAAAGCTGACTGAATAAATTGGGCACATGAAAACGATGATGCTTCAGGATTTCCAACTGGATATGTTGTTGTGCTCTGGTCATCATAGCGATATGTCAGGTATCCGCCAGAATCTTTATCAAACTGACTCTGTCCTGAAATGCAGTCCTGTCTGCCGCACAGCACATAATGTATCACTTCAGGGCATTCTGTATTCTCTTCAAGCCATGCAGCATAGTCAAAAGGAATATCAGTAGGAGGAGGAACAGGGGAGTCCGCAGGAGTGGGTGTTGGAGACATTGGTGTAGGTTCCGGTTCTTCAGTAGGTTGTTGGCCACAAGCAGAAATAATAAAAACTAAAACAAAGATTAGGCATAATGTTCTTTTCATCCATACTACAGAAAGCCTTGATTTATATTAATTTTATTGTTTTACCAAAACAACAATATTTCCTCTGCCCTTTTTTATCTTTTTTACTTTGCCGAGGCTCTCAAGCTCAGCGAGCATCAGACTTATCTTTGCTTCAGAAAGAGGGAATTGTTTCCTGATATTTTTCTGTGTCATCCTTCCATGATTTTTCTTCAGGAGGACAATTATTCCTGAAAGCTCATCATCAAGCATCATCTCTTCTGCTGAGGTCTCATTATCAGCCAGTATCTTCAACCTGTAGATCAGATACAGCAGGGAAATCAGCATCAACAGGGCAACACCCAGGATTAGGAACCAGATATTTGATTTTTTCCCAAACGGCTCATTGAATGAAAAATCTGTATCTTCTGCAAGTGATAATTCATCCACGAGGTCCGGAAAAAGAAAAAGATCATATATGAATTCTCCTTCAGTCCTTATAGAGATATTCTCCTGAGTCGTCATCCTCTGCCCATTCTCATAGTCTGCAGCTATCTCATAGTCACCCTCATTGACTGCAAATTCATACCTGCCGTCAACTGAGACCATCCGCTGCAGAGGAGTTGAATTGATCTCAACCACAGCATTGTTCACTTTCCTCAAAGACAGGTCATAGACAGAACCATAGATAGTAGCTCCATCAACAGAAAAAATAAGCAGGACAAACAAAGTCAAAAACATGGACTGTCTTTTCATCATATTAACTGCAAAACATATCTAATTTAAAAAAATTATTCAAAATATGCATTTGTCACATACTGCTGGACCATCCTATGGGTATTGAAGAAGGATGCATTTATTGCGATTGCGCTCCTCATCTTTCTTGTCCAGTTGTCACGATCCTTGTAATAGAGCGGAAGTATCCTTGATTCCAGCTTATGATAGAGGTCTTCAACATCTTTTGAACTGTCTGCAAATGTCTCATTCTCATCGGGCTTTGGCCTTGGGCCGATCGACCAACCGGTGATATCTTCTATATGCCCTTCAATCCACCAGCCGTCAAGGACAGACAGATGAGGTACACCATTGTGCGCAGCCTTCATACCTGATGTACCTGAAGCTTCTCTTGGCCGGAGAGGTGTATTCAGCCAGATGTCTACACCTGAAACCAGCAGTCTTGCAATATCCATGTCATAGTTTTCGAGGTAGGCTATCTTCATCCTTCCTTTCAATTGGTTCTTGATACTGATTATCTTTTTTATTGTCTCCTTTCCTTGCCCGTCTTTTGGATGGGCTTTTCCTGAAAATATTATCTGGATTGCACCTATATTGTCATTGATATTCAAGAGTCTTCCGATGTCATAGAACAAGAGGTCCGGCCTCTTGTATTCAGTGAACCTTCGTGCAAATCCTATTGTGAAAATGTCATAATCCATGCCTGAATTCGTCTCCTTGTTCACAACATCGATGAGCTTCTTCTTGTTCTTGAGATGGGTATCCCATATCATGAACTTGTCCATGCCTGCAACTTTTCTTAGTGCAAAAGGATCAGTCCTCCAGCCGGGAACTTCCAGATCATACAGATCTCTGAAATGTTTTGATGACCAGGTGTTTGAATGCACTCCGTTTGTTATGGAATCAATATGGTATTTTGGGAACATTGTCCTTGATACTTCACCATGCTTTTTTGCAACTCCATTGATATATTTTGAGAATCTCAATGCAAGAAGCGTCATGTTCAGTTTGCCTTGTTCACATATCTCATCTTTTAGATGTGCCGGCCAAATCTCTCCCAGAAGGGATCTCACCAATCCTTCTTCAAATTTGTCATGTCCTGCGGGAACAGGGGTGTGTGTTGTAAAGACGCATTTTTCCCTGACTGTGTCCACTGAGGTCTCTGTCCCAAGAAGTTCGAGGGTCAATAAGGCTGAATGGCCTTCATTCATATGATATTTTTTTATGCTGTCAAGCCCCAGTGCTTTTAGCATGCGAACTCCTCCTATACCAAGCACAATTTCCTGCATAAGACGATATCTTTCATCCCCGCCATACAGATAATCAGTGATCCCTTTGTCAGAATCATTATTGTCAGGTATGTTTGTGTCAAGAAATAGAATTGGTACCTTGAATCCGGTCACTCCTTGAATATAATGCACCCACGCTTGGATCTGGACCTCTCTTCCTTCAATCTTCACAGTGACTTTCTTGTTGATGAGCTGCATAAAATCATCTACACTCCATTCAACAGGCGACTCATGCTGCATTCCTGAATCATCAATCTTCTGGTAGAAATGGCCCTTCCTGAATAGGAGGGTCACTGCAACTACCGGCACCTTAAGGTCAGCAAATGACTTGACAGTGTCTCCTGCAAGGACGCCAAGCCCTCCTGAATATGTTGGAATCCTTGGATCAACTCCAATCTCCATTGAAAAGTACGCAATATCCCTCGCTACAGCATCATCAATAATTTCAGACAAATGGTTCACACCTCTTTTTTTCATAAGACATATAGATATTATAAAATCTTTTTGCTTAAATACTTTATGATGGGGAAGAGATAAAAGGTGAACTTAACACCGAAAATATTAAATATTACTAAGTATTACTAAATATTATGATGGAAGCAATCAGTCTAAAATTGGATGATGGATTTTTGCATGATATGGAAAAAACAATGAAGCAGCATAGATACACAACTAAAACTGAATTTATAAGGGAAGCCATAAGAGACAAAATTAAGCAATTAGAAAATGAGGAGGCTTTACTTAAATTAAGAAAAATGTATGGTGCTTCTAAAAGAAAAACTACTGAAGAAGAACTAAAAAAAGCAAAGAAATTAGCATTTGAAGAACTTGAAAAGGAACTTAATCTTCAATAAAATCTTCGGGAAGTTTTGCCTTTGTAATGTCTTTTAAGAAGTAAAAGTCATGATCTCGTGCTATTAATTGCATATCATTATCTCTTGCAAGAATGGCATGAAGCGAATCACTTCTCGATACTTTTCTCTGGATAGCTATTTTTTTTGCTTCAAATACTTGTTTTTTATCACATAGGATCTTTTTACAAAAATTTGGTTTTACTGGTTCTAAAATATGCTCAATTTCATCCTGTGTATATCCTATATGTTATGTAAATATTTAATATCTTTCACAAAATAGGGTCATTTCTGCTATTATTTTTCATTCTGAGTTCAAATAAAGTTTTATGAAGTATTAAAGGAAGTAATGAAGCTTATTTAAAGCACAGCAAAAAGCGTCTTTATAAGGTAAACCCGACAATGTATCTTAATATAATATGTACAATATGTTATATGAGTAATATGTTATAGGAGGTACAAAATGAAAATAACCAAATTAAATGTACTATTAATAATAGCAGTATATATGATAGGGCTTGTGCCACTATCTGTATTTGCCCAGAATGTGGATGCAGGAAACAGGCCTGTGAAGGTCGATGCTGTCCAAGCCAAAGATTCCTTCACTCCTGTCAGGACGCATATAAGGAATATGGGTAAGGTGACATATGACACCTGCGTCCAACGGGCCAAGCAAAATTTTCCAGATGCTGATATTGCCGGGATACGGACAGAATGCAAGAACTTGGCTGACAAAGTTGAAGATGCTGCTATCCAAGGGATCATGGGTAATCTGAAAGCAACAGCAGCAAGATTGAGAGCAGCTCAAAAGAATCCTGGTATCACTGATTTTTTGGAGAGTGTCTCAGACGAGGATGCAGAGAAATTTTTGCACCTTTCAAGAGCTGAGCAGGTAAAGCTTTTTGCGCTATCAAAAGAAAAGATAAATGAAAAGCTGAAGAACTTGGTTGTAAGGACTGTGAAGGTCAGGCAGCTCTATCAGAAAAGAGAACTTGCACAAGAGAAGATTATGCAAGCCAATGAGAAATTTGAGAAAGCAAAAGAGAGATACCAGAATGCAAAAGACAGATTCAAAGAAGCAAAAGATGCATTTGATGCCGCTGTAAAAAATGGGGATGAAGAAGAAGCAAAAGAGCATGCTAAAGAATTCCTATTGAAATCAGCAGACATGATAATTGAATCCCTGAACAAGGTCAAAGAACAGGCAGCCGGAAATGATGATCTGACTGAAGAAGAGGCTCAGGATATCATTGATGATATGGATGAGAAGATTGCAGAGATTGAGGCTGCAAAGGCTCAGGTTGAGGCTGCAGAGACAAAGGAAGAGATAAAAGAAGCAGGCAGCCTAATTATCAAAGATTGGAATAGGATAAAATATAGACTGAGGCTACATGCAGGAAGAACCATCAGTGCAAAAGTACAGGATGTGCTGAAGAGAAGCGAACAGCTTGAGGCAAGACTTGATTCTGCAATTGCAGACCTTGAAGAAAAAGGATATGATGTGTCTGCTGTTGATGACCAAGTAGATGAGTTCAGCAATCTTGTTGACTTGGCAAGACAGAAATTCAATGATGCAAAAGACAGATTGGGTGAAGCAAGAGACATGGCTGATGGTGATAGCACTCAGGAAGAGGCAGATGCTGCAGATACAAAGGTTGAGGAAGCTAAAGCGTTAGTCAATGAAGCACACAGACTTCTGAAAGACGCACATGATATGCTTAAGGAGATTGTCAGGGATATCAAGACAATCGATCCTTCAGCAGAAATCGATGCAGAATCTGAAGATCGGAAGGCGTCGT
>JAHIYL010000078.1 GCA_018815145.1 Nanobdellota archaeon
TTCCCCAGAATAAGCGAGGGGAAAAAGGGAATTTTTTGCCATAACTAGATGTGAAAATGACAAGCTATGAAATACGGCGAGGTTTAACATAGATGAAAGATAAAATGGCAGAAGATTCATTCCTACTGGTCAGCCTGAAAGAGGACAAGGCAAAGAAGCTTGCACAAGTATTATCAAACGATACTTCCAGGAATATCCTGGATTACCTGTCAAAGCATGAGAATGCGACAGAGACAAAACTCGCAAAGGATCTTGATATACCTCTTTCAACCATCCACTATAATCTTACTCATCTTGTAGCTGCCAGACTAGTAAAAAACGAGGATTTCACATATTCTGAAAAAGGAAAAGAGGTTGTGCATTACTCACTTTCTAATAAAATAGTTATAATTGCACCTAAAAATATGGAAACAGAAGGATTAAGAGAAAAACTGTTAAAATTTCTTCCAGTATTTCTTGTGATATCAGCAACAACCGCTGCAATCCAATATTTCAAGCGATTATCACAGCCTGTGTTCAATGCAGTGCCTCAAGCATTTGGTGTGGCAAAATCTGCAGCAGACAGTATGATGGAAGAATCTGTTGAGATGGTAGCAAGAGCAGCTCCATCAGCCCAGATAATTGAAGTGCAGCCGCATTTCTTTGACAATATAGCTGTGTGGTTCTTCATCGGTGCTGTGTTTGGTGTAATGGTCTTATTGATTATCACTCATATATACATGAAACGAGATTAAATCTTCATAACTTCTCACAAGTGAACACTAAAACTTTAAAAAGTAAAAAAAATATGCTAATTCTATGCCTCATCCGATAATCAGGTTTGAAAATGTCAAAAAAGGATATATGGATCATATTGTCCTCAAAGGCATAACCCTTGATATAAATCTTGGCGAGATATTCGGGCTCATCGGTTCATCTGGTGCAGGAAAGACAACCTTTCTGAATATTTTGGTAGGATTTATCAAACCTGATGACGGAGAAGTCATGATACGCGTGGACGAGGTCATCAACCCTGAGATATCAGATTCTGAATTCAAGAGCATATATAGTAATACAAATGCAATAAAAAAGGTGTTTGGATATGCATCACAGAATCCTTCTTTTTATCTAAATCTTACTGTCCAGGAAAACCTAAATTATTTTGGCTGTCTGCACAATGTGCCAAAAGAGGTTATAAGATCAAACTCAGAATTACTCCTTAATATGATTGGTCTATCTAGTTTTACAAAGACATTGGGAAAGAACCTTTCAGGAGGTATGCAGAGACGCCTTGATATTGCATGCGCGCTTATCCATGATCCGAGGATCCTGATACTTGATGAACCGACAGCTGATCTGGATCCTCTGCTGGCAAGCCAGATATGGAGGATGATAAAAAAGATCAACAGGAAAGGGACGACAGTGATTGTCTCTTCGCATCATATACTTGATCTTGAGGACGTATGTACTCGGATAGGTTTTCTAAAGAAGGGAAAGATGGTGCATTTTGGGACAATACAGGAACTGTCAAGAAAATTTTCAACAACACAGGAGATACATATTGAATCATACCCCGGAACTTATGATAAGATCATGTCTGATCTGAAGAGCTCTCTTATTTTCAAGATGGAAAACAGAGGGCATGAGATGGTGATATCGACAAAAAAACCAGAAATACTGCTTCCAAAGATACTTGAAAAACTGAAAAAGCATGATGAGACCCTTATGGATATGAAGATTAATTCTTTGTCACTTGATGAGCTGTTTGCCAGGGAGATAAAATCAAAATGAAGCTACTGAAGATAATCTGGAAGAATATCAAGCTCCTATTGAGGTCAAAGACATCAGCTCTTGTCCTGATATTTGCACCGCTCCTCATCATACTGTTGGTCGGTGTATCTTTTTCAGCATCTTCTTCATATTTTTTGAAGATAGGTGTATTTTCAGAAGAATATACTGCACTTACAGAATCTTTCATTGAAAACATTGATCAGGAAAGCTATTCAATAATTAAGTATGATGATCAGGAATCATGTGTCAATGATATCAAATACGGACTCATACACACGTGCATAGTCTTTCCTCCTGGGCTTAAAGTAGATAATGAATTGCAGAGCGAGATAACATTCTATGTTGATGAATCTAAGATCAATCTTGTCTATCTGGTCATTAATTCTCTTACTCATTCTGTCTCAAAGACAACCTCAGAGATCAGTGTTGATCTTACCACGAACATTGTGAATACAATGTTTGATACTGACCGAAAGATATCAACAGCACTTGAGAAATTAGCCAAGATAGCTAGCAACAATGATGAGATTTATCTGGCAGAAGATTTCTCTTATGATAAGATCAAGAATTTGGACCTGGAAATTCCTGAAAAAGCGGATGTGGGCATTATCTCCTCTCCAATCCAGATAATAATTGATGCCCTGAATTATACAAAATCAAAAGCTCTTACTGTCTCCAGAGAAGGCCTGTTGTTTTTGGAGGATCTTGAAAATGACCATCCTGAGGTCAATATTTCAGAATATGATAGTTATAAGGATAAGTTTTTGGATATCAATACCACTGTCAGGAGAAAGTATGATGAGGTCATAGATGATATTGACAGCATGGACAGAGTGATCCAGGATATTGATGAGAACATTGAGCAACTGACAACAAAATTGACATTCTCTAAGATTGCCCAGAGAGATGTTGTTCCAAAGCTAGAATTCATGAAGATGCAGACTGAAGAGATCAAGCTGATAATAGGGGACATTAATTCAATACTCAAAGATGCAAGGAATAATATTGCTGCAATTGAGATAACTGCACCGGAAAACATTGTGGCACCTATAAAGAATAGGATAGAGCCTGTTGTTAAGGAAAAGTCAGCATTGAACTACATGTTCCCGACCCTGATTATATTGTTGGTCATGTTTGTTGGTATCCTTCTCCCAACACTATTGATAATAATTGACAAGAATTCCAAGGCTTTTTTCAGGGTTTTCAATTCACCTACAAAAGACTATGTGTTTATTGTGTCAAACTATCTGACAAGCATTTTGCTTGTGTTTTTCCAGCTTCTGATAATACTTGCTGTGACAGAATACTTCTTTCCAATCAATATATTTGCCTCGCCTGCAATTCTCTTTGTGTCACTTTTTGCAACATCCTCTGTGTTTATCTTCATAGGTATGCTGATTGGTTATATCTTTAATTCTGAAGAGATTGCCACAATAGCATCGCTTTCAGTCGGAAGTGCATTTCTCTTCACATCCGGTGTGATATTTCCATTGGAGAGTATTCCATCATATATTCTTGATAAGCTCAAATTCAATCCATTTCTATTGGGTACAGACATCTTCAAGAAGATACTGCTCTTCAATGTGGGTTTTGATGAAGTCAGGTCTTCACTTTTGATACTCATTGGATATTCAGTGATATTTATCATCTTGATTATTCTGGTCCAGAGGATATCTAAGATTAAGTTCCTGACTAATATACCTACAAAAAAGCAGATGCAGAAAGAGATAATATTTGAATATTTCCAGATGGAAGATGTGCCGATAACCGCACTTCCTCAGTTTATTGTACATATCAAGGCCATGAGTGAGACAGAATTTGAAAAAGTTTTGCATGACAAAGCAATCCGGCTGTGGGCAAAGAAGGTTCTGAAAAGCCCGAAGCTATGCAGGGCATTAGATAAGATTGTTCCAAAGACAAAAGAGAAGATAATTGAAGTACTTATGGAAGAGAACAACAGAAGAAAAAAATTAATGGAAAAAATTAATTCTTGATTTCTTTGGCAACAGGTTTCATCTCTTTCCAGGCCAGTTCAAACAGATCTTCAAGTGCGCGTGCAAAGAACGGTGTATTTATCCAGATGCCGATGTCATAGGTAGGATGTACTTCTGTATCATCAAGCACCATGAATACAACTTCTTTGCCATCTACTACACAGAATCTTGCTTTGTTGTCAGTATTCCTTACTTCAGCAAATTTTGATACTTCATTCACTGCAGCCATTGCCTCTTTTGTTATCGGAGCACCAATCCTTATCTTTACTCCTCTTTTATGGATCTGCTCAAACACCGGAGAAAGCCCTTCAATCTTTCTCATGAGTCCCTGGGCTGTTGTCATGATTGTCACAGTCTCTTCAGCATTTTTGATAGTTAGCTCAAGATGGTTATAGAGGTTATGCCTTCCTCTCAGGCTTCCGGAAAGGTCGCTTGGTTCGATAAGATCAACTCCCTGAGTATGCAATGAATTGAGTTCCTTAAGGACATCAGTGTTTTTGAGATTGTCTAGTCTTTTTACGGCTTCGTCAGCTCCGACACGGACATTTTTTTTGACCCTGTCAACAACTTCAGTAGGCGGCACAGCAATGTATTTTATTGGCTTTCCCAATTTCATGATGACAAAACCTTTTTTTTCCAAAGATTCCAGTACATCATAGCTCCTTGAACGCGGAACATTGGCAATGTCAGACAGTTCACCAGCTGTTGAGACCCCTCTTGAAAGTAGAGCTGTCCAAATCTTTACTTCATATAGGTTGAGATTGAAGTATCTCCTCAGCTTGCTTAAAAATTCATCTTTAACTATCATTCTTGAAACCCTCCTTTTGTTTTTTCAATTGATTAATCATATCTTGATTGATTATTTTAATATGCTACTACTATTAATATGTTACGGTTTTTTGTCTTGATTTAGTAGGTGCACATTCAGGGATCAAATTTGATGAAAATAGAAATCAGAATGATTTTTTAAGAAAGGTGGACAGCGAACCAGGTTTCCCGTACGGAGTACAGTACAATCTGGTACGTCGGCAGTTTTAACTTCTGTGTTCGAAATGGGTACAGGTGGAACCCTGCCACTATGACCGTCCAATCACTCTGGAAATAATTTCTATTTATAAAGATTTCTCTAGATTGGTCAGTTTTTCAGGCAAATTTTATAAATTGCATTTTTATATTTTATTATCCATGATAGAGATCTGCACAGTTGGAGGATATTCTGAAGTAGGAAAAAACATGACTGCAATTAAGTACCAGGATGAAGTTGTGCTTCTGGATATGGGATTGCAGGTTGATAAATACATTTCTGCAAAAGACGAGAATGATGATGATATAATCGATGCAAAGGAATTGGCAAGACAGGGAGCGCTTCCTGATGAGACATTGATCAAGGATTGGAAAAAAAAAGTATTGGCAATAATACCGACGCATGCCCATCTTGACCACCTTGGAGCAATACCTTTCATGGCATCCAAATATGATGCAGAGATACTATGTACACAGTTTTCAGCAAATGTCCTTAAAAGGCTGATATCTGAAAAGGCCAATAAGTTTTCAAACAAGATAACTACTCTCGCAGTGAATTCAGTCTACCAGCTGTCAGAAAACATAAGGATTGAATTCATCAATTCAACCCATTCAACACCACAGACAGTCATGGTGCTGGTGCAGACACCTGAAGGAAGCGTACTTTACTGCAATGATTTCAAGCTGGATAATAATCCTGTGATTGGTGATAAGCCTAATTACAGACGACTAAATGAACTTGGTGCAAAAAAAGAGGTTAAATTGCTGATAATGGATGCACTTTATTCAAACCTTGAGAGAAAGACACCATCTGAATCTATTGCAAGAGAGATGCTAAGGGAAGTGATGCTGGGGGTATCTTCTAAAGATAAGGCAGTGATAGTGACCACATTCTCATCACATATTGCAAGATTGAAATCCATTGTTGATTTTGGAAAAAAGATGAAAAGAAAGATTGTTTTCCTTGGAAGAAGTCTCGCAAAATATACAGAAGCTGCTGAAGAATGCGGCATTGTAAATTTCTCAGATGATGTTGAGATATGCGGCTGGAGCTCTAAAGTAAGGAAAAAATTAAAAGAGATAGAAAAGCAGGGAAACAGAGAAAAGTATCTCATAGTTGCTACAGGCCACCAGGGTGAACCTAATGCAGTACTTTCAAAAATAGTGAAAGGAAAATTGAGATTCAGGCTGTTTTCTGAAGACCATGTGATCTTTTCATGCGGAGTGATACCAAATCCTGTGAATATTGCACAGAGGCAGATTCTTGAAGATGAATTCAAGAAACATAAGGTGCGGATATTCAAGGACATACATCAGTCAGGGCATGCATCAAGAGAGGATCATCGCGATCTTATAAACATGGTTAGGCCGGAGCATATAATACCTTCTCATGGAGATTTTTCAAAGACAAGCCATTTGATGAGCCTTGCACAGGAACTGGGATATCAGCCAGGAAAGACTGTGCATCTCATGCAGGACGGGCAGAGATTGAGTATATGAGTTAATAATTTAGTTCTTTATTTTTTATTGTAATTTTATGGCGGAGATGATGCAAGAAGTTGTTTACAAACTTCTGCACTGAAATTCATATGTAATTTCATGTGATTAAGACACAGACGGGCTTAATTTCGGCGAAGCGAAATTAAATTTCCCTACGAGAAATTTAGCCCTACTCACCAAACGGAAAGTTTGTTTTCTGTAAACTTTAATTCACCTATGGCATAGTTTGCCTTCAGCAAACTATAATTCGCTGTGAGCGAATTATTTAAGCCTGGTCAAATCATCACCGTCTATTATCTGCCTTCTTATGGAAGGCAAATGAATAGAAAAGCAGCAACACCACCAATGGTGCAGGTGTGACTGGGGAAGCGCCCTTCGGGCTGTCACACGAGGTTCGAAGAACCGACTGCTGCCGGTTGGGGGGATGTTGCTGCGGCAAGAATCAAATTAGAGCATAATTTACTATATCCCATTTCCATTCCCAAATATACAAAACCTTAAGAGTCTTATTAAAACTCTAAGGTTGGTATATACAGTCCACAAATAGTTTTCATAGTTCTGAAAACGAGTTGCGGACCAGTATATTTAAATATAAAGTTCGTTTCATTATTCTTATTACTTCATACGGGGGGATTAACTATGAAATTAGTTTTAGCTGACTCAAAAATATTCAAGGACAGTGTTTCAATCATATCAGATTTAGTGACAGAGGCACAGTTCAAGATAACTAAAGATTCTATTGACTTGGTAGCAATGGATCCTGCAAATGTAGCAATGGTCATATTCAAATTGCTCTCAAGTGCATTTACTGAATACAGTGTTGAAAAAGAGCAGAAGATTGCACTCAATCTGAACAATCTTAAGCAGATACTTCGGAGGACCGGTGCAAACGACATCCTGACAATGGAGCTTCATGAGAATAAGTTCAAATTGACTCTTAAATCAAATACAACAAGGACATTTTTCCTGCCGATAATTGAGCTTGAAGAAAGAGAACAGAAGATACCTGAACTTAATTTCCCTGTGTCAATCGAGACAAATTCTTCTATCCTCAATGAAGCAATTGAAGATGTTGATATTGTCGCTGAGTCAGTGAGTTTCATTGCTGAAAAAGGAAAATTCATTGTCTCTGCAGAAGGTGATCTTTCACAGGCAAGGATCGAGATAGTGTCAGACGATGATACAGACATCAAGACAGATACTCCTGACACAGTCAAGGCAAAATATTCAATAGAATACCTGAAAAAGATGATCCAGGGATCAAAACTTTCACCCAAAGCAGTCATCAATTTCAACAAAGACTATCCATTGAAGCTGAACTACAGTGTTGTCGACAAGATGGTGATGAGCTTTATATTGGCACCAAGAGTGGATAATGACTAAAAATATAGACGAGAAAATTTATAATTTAACCTTTTCTTTATTTGAATAATAATTTAGGAAAAGCTCTTTCATCAGTTTTGTAAAGGGTTTATCTTTTATTAAAATAGATACATTAGATTTAATCAGAACAATCATTGTTTCTTCTTCATCCACTATATCTATACCAATACCCTCATTTTGAACTTGTTTAATGTTTTTTGTAATCTTAATCCATTTTTTTATGTTATCCTTATTCTCATTATCATATCTTGAAAGAACTTTAATATCAACTCCTGATTTTATTGCCTTCTGAACACCTTTGACAAAGATAGGATGGAATTCAGAAGTATATTTTATCAGATAATTGCTTTTTTTTGCTATTTTTCTTTGTTTCTGCAGTCTATAAAAGTTTCTTTGACCTTTTGCTATGAAAACATTCTCTTTTTCTGTTGTATCATAAATTTGTTTTAGTTTTTCTATATCTTTTGATAGATTATCTAACTTGTTTATTTTAGAATTTAGAAGTGCTCTTATGTTAGCTGGATCTCCTGGCTCAAACATTTTTGTTTTCTCTGGGATTACTTTAACAAGACATTTTCTTTCCAAGGAATCAAGAACAGTGTAGATTTTCCCATAAGGAACATTGCTTTCCGCACTTATTTTTGAAGAAGAAGATTTTCCTATCTTAACTAAGGCATTGTAAACCATAGACTCATACTTAGTTAGACCAAGTTCTGTTAAATCTATGTCCATAATTATTGAAAAGATGGTTTTATATTTAAAATTAATTGATACAACAACTTTAGAGGTGGCATACCTATTAATATACTACGATTTCCCTTGCCTTAACAAAGTATTTAAGGTGATATAGATGAGTATAGATAATATGATCCAAGTTATGTTAGTTCAATTCGAGATAAGACCTAAAGAAGGGCCAGGAAATGTAGATAGGTTACTTGGTTATATTAGAGATAATTATAAACAGGGAACTGATCTAGTAATTGTTCCTGAAGCTGTTAGTGTTGCTACAGATCCTTCACAGATTCAAGATGATTTAGATAAAATTGTAAAAACTGCTAAGAAGTTAGGCACAAATATAATTTATGGGGCCAAACTGTTTGGTGAAGAAGGTTATAATAAAGCTATTCTGGTGGGGATAGATGGCAGCATAGATGAATATACTAAAATGAATCTATGGGGAAATGAAGGTGGCAAAGCAGGTTCAGAGATTGCTACTTGGGAACTAGACGTAAAAGATAAACAACTAAAATTGAGACCCTTGGTATGTGCCGATATGCAACACTTCAAAAGATATATTAGCGAGGGTATTGATTTATATGTTGTAATTGCAAATCTTGATATAAGTAAAGTTCAATATGCAATGATAGATTTAGAAAATTTTGCAAAAGAAGCTAAACACTCAGTAATTATTGTAGATTCGGGTGGTGTCCCCTATGATGTTGGTGGACATAAATATGGAGCCAGCAAATCATGTGTTGCTTTGGGAGATAAGGTCTTGCCTATTGGAGAAGGCCAAACGATAGCTTACTATAATGTATCTAACATTAAAGTAAAACCTTTAGAGGAGATTTCATTAACTTAATTTTCAAAAAGGCATAAGCAAATCCTTATGCCAAAACATAAGTAGAGACATATGGAAAAACAATACAAATTTAAACCTGAAAACATTTACTCACAATAAGGGTTTATACCAAGAGCATTGGTTTACTCTGACTAAATTAGTCTTTAATTATTTCTTATTTTTTTGTTATATTCGCATCCCAATAAGTTTATATAAGTTTTAATTGTAAATAGAAAATATGATTGCATGTTAAACCTCGCTGCAATTATATAGCAGTTTTGCTATATAATTAATGAGGTGATATAAATGCAACAAAAAACAATAGAACAACATATAGGATTTGATGTGCACAAA
>JAHIYL010000079.1 GCA_018815145.1 Nanobdellota archaeon
TTCTTTTATTTATTAAAGGTATGATAAAGTATGATAATCATTACCTATAAATATGATAAGTTGTTTTATTACATTGTCTTATTTAATTAACATCAACTGATAAAAAGGTGACTTAATGGAATTGGCACAAAGAATGGAAAAATTAGGGACTGAGACAGCATTTATTGTGAGTGCAGAAGCTGCTGCGCTGGCAAGAAAAGGACATAAGATATATCCTTTTCATCTGGGTGATATGAATATCAAGACACCTGAAAACATAATTGAAGCTGCAAAAAGAGCAATGGACAATGGAAAGACAGGATATGCTCCGACACCAGGTATCCTTGAGCTGAGACAGGCCATTGCAGAGGACATCGGAAAAGCCAGAGGACTGGATCTTACTCTTGAGAATGTATCTGTCCAGCCGGGCGGGAAACCTACAATAGGAAAATTCATCCAGATATTCATGGAGCCGGGTGAAGAAGTCCTATATCCTAATCCTGGCTATCCTATCTACGAATCTATGATAAATTATTATGGAGGTGTCGGAGTCCCATACACTTTTTTTGAGACAGACACTGGTTTTGCAATTGATTTTGAAGGGTTGAAAAGATCAATAAGTCCAAATACAAAGTGCCTGATATACAATAATTATCAGAATCCCATGGGAGCAGAGTCAAGCGAAGCAGAGATGAAAGAACTGGCTGAACTGTGTATCAAGCATAATCTGATGGTTTTGAGTGATGAGGCATATTTTGATATGATTTATGAAGATAAGGGGACATCAATAACATCTCTTCCGGGAATGTTTGAAAGAAGCGTAATATTATATACATTCTCAAAAAAATTTGCAATGACCGGCTGGAGACTTGGCGCTGCAATCGGTCCCAAAGAAGCAGTTGAACAGATATCAAGGCTCAATGTGAATGATGAGAGCTGCTCAAACCATTTTATCCAGCATGCAGCTATTGAAGCTCTGACAGGTTCCATGGATGGACCGAACAAGATTCTGGAAATATTGAAGGCGAGGAGGGATGTTGTCTGTGAAATGCTGAATAATATAAAAGGCGTTCACGTACATGTGCCAAACTGCACATTCTACCTCTTCATCAATGTCACAGGTGCTATGAAGAATATGGGAATTGAAGATGTTGAAGAATTCAGAAAATTGCTTTTGCATGAGACAGGAGTTTCATTTACCACAAGGAGGCATTTTGGCACACCGCTTCCTGGTGAGACCCAGAAGTATATACGATTTGCTTACTCAGGAATTGATGTCGACCAGATAAAAGAAGGTCTAAGAAAGATGAAAGAATTTATTGAAGGGTATGGAAAAGAGTAAAAATATATTTACTCTTTTATCTTTTTCATCTTCTTTGTTATTGGTATCTTTGCATTACATTTCTGGCAACTGAACACCAATGCTTCGACACCCTTTGTTTTCTTTCGCTTGAAAGGGACTTGGATATCTCCTGAAAATTTGCATTCAGGGCAGGTGTAGATTATGCTTGCAGTCAATGTGTCTTCATATTCACGTTTCTCTACTTTGTGTTCGCACTCTGGGCACTCATAATATGTTGCCCTTATCTTGATTTTGCCATCCTTTCCTCTTGGCTTTCCCATCATTGCTTTTCCGCATTCAGGGCACATCTCTTTTTCTACCCATGCCTTGACTTTTCCATCTCCCATATTCCTTGCTGTCCAGTATACAAGCTCTTCCATTGATTCAGGTAATTCTAATCCCATTTTTCTTATTTCACCTCATTATATTTTTTCTAGATCCGTTTAACTTCTATTGATATCGCATTGTCCAGCACCCTGATATATCTTGGGCACTCAGTATGTTCATAATTATTCTTTGTACAATAATTTATTAATCTTTCTTTTTCAAGGTCCTCTGAGTATCTGATTATCACATTGATGCCGGGAGACTCTTTGTGGATGATGTCCATTTCATTTAGGTCAGCCTTAATCTTTGCATTTGTTTTTGTAAAAAATTCTCTTCTATTATCCAGTTCAAGTAATTTTCCATATAGGTCTTTATAGAATGGTATGACTTCCTTATCAAAATTTTCTGAAACGAATTTTTTATGTTCATTGCTGTCAAAAGCGATGAATCCGCCGTATTCTATATTGACCGGTTTCCATCTTCCGAAGCTGCCAAGGATGATGCTGCCGTATTTTGCAACATCTTCACCTATGCTGCCGGATACATCGTTTATGAGCAATGCACCTTTTTTTGTGCATATGTCTTGTATTTCATCCAGGTCATTTTGCAGCGTGATGTAACCTGGCATAGAATTCATGAGTAGGACATAATCTTTATCAATCAACCTTTTCAGTACGTCAAACAAGATAAGCCCATGGTCAGTTTTCATCCTTATGAGTTCAAACCCAAGTTTTTCAGGATACTGCTCATATGTCAGCCATCCTCCCTGGTCCTGGATAATCACTTTTGTCTTCCCCATATTTTTTGCAAGCATCAAAGCAAGTCTGATTGATGTATTTCCTCTGTCAGTGAAAAATATGTTTTTTTTCCTTGTGAGATTTTTTAATTCATTTTTACATTTCAGATAAAAGCTGATCTTTTCAAAAAGAGCCTTTACCAAAGCAGGTTCAGGGTTGTAGAATTTTTCTATATCCAGCAGGTCAACAGATATAAAATCATAGCTTTCGCATTCTCTTGGATTCAGTTTTATCGATCCTGTTGTATCTGCAATATAGACCGTGACATCCATGCCTATGGCTTCAAAGTTGACCCTGTCAAAAAAAGCATATGATATGACATCAAGACCTGTCTCTTCCCTGACCTCGCGGATAAGGGCCTCTGCAGGTGTCTCTCCTGGCTCTACTTTATCGCCCGGAACTCCAAGAAGGCCATTGCCGCTCTTTTCAGCTCTTTTCACGACCATGAGTTCGTCTTTCTCATTGAAGATGAGCGCATTGGAAACGAGTCTGTTTGTTTTGTTAGTATCAGGCATTTTAAATTGAAAAATGTGGATAGTTAAAAAATATTGTGATACGAAAGATTATATATTATGGAAGAGAGGGTGTTTTGATTTTAAAGTGATGATTTTATGAAAAGATTTAAAATAAAGCTGTGAATACTTAAGCGGATAATGACTTTTAATAATAGCAGTGGTGGATGGGTTGACCCAAATTTTACTCATGTATATTCAAAGGATCGAGGAGGTAGGGTACCTTTCAGAAGGAGTAAGTTGGAAGATTCAATTGAGAATGCTGCAATAGAAGTAGGTGGATTTTTTAAACAAATTGTACCTGAAGAAATTTTTGGATATGAAATTATGGAACCTTTTAGATATTTTCCATTTGATGACAATGGTCCTGGAAAAAGGTTAATAGCAAATATGGTGATATCTTCTCTTAATGGGTTGAATCCTTCTCAAACTACATTTGTTAGTTCAGGAGGTGAGTTGCCAAATCCTAATTTTACACCCTCTGTTGAAAAAATGCATGATTTTACAATAGATAAATTATTTGAAACAGGCTTTAATACAATTGCTGAAGCATATCTGCTGCATAGGTCTGTCCATGCATTGTCAAGAGGTTCAAAAGCAGAGTTTCCTCAGGAATTGCGTCCTTATCAAGGATTTCCAAGTGAAAAAAAGAGACAGGAATTCATTGATTTGTATAGAGAGCATGGTGTTGATACAGTTGATAAAATAAATGCCTTTTTACATGATGAAGGAGGTCAGGGATTTAAAGACATGATTACTCAATTTGAGGAATTGTATGTTCAACAGGTACAGCAGGCATTTGAAGCATTCAAGCTAAAGCACGCAGAAAAACCTATAAAAGCAATAGTTATTGCTGGAAAATCTTCATCAGGTAAAACAACAACGATGCACAGGATTTGTGATGAATTAATAGAAAAAGAACTTGGGTTGAATCTTGTACCTCTGTCAGTTGATAATTATTTTAGTGATTTTAGACCTAAGGATGATAAAGGCAGAATCTTCTATGAAGATCCGGAAGCACTAGATATGGATCTTCTTGGAAAACATCTGGAACTACTTGCTCAAGGAAAAGAAGTGGAAACACCTATATTTGATAAAGATTTAGGAAGACGGATTGAAAAGACCATTAAAAAAAAGGTTGGGCCAAAGGACATATTGGTTATAGACAGCCATGTTGGTATGTACCCTAAGATAATGGAACCATTAAGAAATGAAGAAGCCAATCAAATCCCAATCAATCCTTTCGTCATTTATCTTCAGCCGTTTAATATGATAATGGAAGGAGATGGTTCGTCAGGAGAATATTTTGATGTTTCATATACCAATATGCTTAGAAGATGGCTTAGAGATAGACTAAAGACCGGAAAAACAACTTATGAATATAATATACCTCATTGGGAATTGGTCAGAAGAGCTGAACTTCGTGACATTGTTCCGAGGATGAATCTTGCTGATGCAATAATCAATACAGGTTTTCCATTTGAGTATAACTTCCTTAAGACCAAATTTATGCAGCATGGTGATGCAGTATGGGATCAACTGCAGCTTCCTGATACTGAATACTTCCTTTCAGGAAAGGGCAAAAATACAACAGGTGCAGTGTATGCGTATCATGCACATAGGCTGCTTGATCAATTTGAACCTGTTCCAGAAAGCTGGTACACTTTGCATGATGGAATAGTCAATTTCAAACCTGAGATATTGCCTGAGAAATCAATTTTGAGGGAATTTTTGGGTGGGAGTTTTTATGATAAATAATTTAAAATAATTTAATCTTCAATGAAATCAATGACATACTACAACGCAATCGCAGACGGATACGACAACCTTCACAAAGAAGAGCAGATAAAAAAAATCAAAATAATACTTGAAAATCTTGAAATAAAAAAAACAGACAAGCTCCTTGATGTTGGCTGCGGCACAGGCCTATCCTTCGACTTCTTTGACTGCGAATGCTATGGTCTTGATCCTAGTGAAGAATTACTTGCTAAATGCGAGAACAAGAAGGTCCAGTTATTCTTAGGATGTGCTGAACAGCTGCCTTTTGAAGATGATTATTTTGATGTTGTAACCTCTGTCACTGCGATCCATAATTTTGATGATATTGAGAAGGGCCTTCTTGAGATGAAGAGGGTGGGGAAGGGCAGATTTGCTTATTCTGTTTTGAAGAAGGCTATCAAGTTCAAGGAGATAGAGTTACTTATCAACAAGCATTTTGATGTGAAAAAAAGGATAGATGAAGAGAAGGATACTATTTTCTTTACGTAGGAACAGGTCTGTTCTGATATGCCTCAATAAATGCAGGAATGATCTCCCTGACTTTAGGTGATGTGATTTTTCCGGCATTTGTAATTTCTTCATGACCATCTCTTCCTATTCCCTGTTCATTATAAGTATTTGTGATGCATGCAAGGCTGACAATGTTCAGAGGAGTCTTATAGAATCTTCCTAAAAGAACTTCATGGATTGTCATACCAACTGAATGATATCCATTGCTTATCAAGGTGCGGGCATCAATCGGAGTCTCAAAATCAGGACCTGAATTTACAGCATGAGTTGTGGTGTAGATAGACTGGGGAACAAATGTCTTTTTGATGAATTCTTCGACTTTAGAAGACAGATATTTATCATAGGGTTCACTCATCACAGCAAATTCATCTCTTTCAGGAATATGTTCATTGCCTGTGTATTTTGCCCCTCTGCAAGGATGAGCTGAAAATGATTTCCAATGTGTATCAACCACATATATATCGCCAATCTTAGATTTTGGCTGCTCAGGTGCACCAGGGATATTCCCGTTATAAAGTCCTCCTGCAGCACTGGTCAACAGCATGGTGTTAACACCTAAATTAGTCATGACATCCACAGGCATTGCTGCAAGTTTCATACCAAACTTGAAATCAGCGACTTCATAATAGTGCTTCCTTCCTTCCATGATGACAGCATTGGTTCCTTTTATTTTTCCAAAATGAAGCTGTCCTTCATGACTTGAAACACCTACCTTGATGAAACCAGGTATCAGTTCATATGGGATGACTGTTGAATTTCCATCATCAAATAATTCGCTAACATGGCCACCTTGCCCGGTCCCAAGGACTATCAATACTTCGGGTCTAAAATCATGTATCTTTTCTTTAAGATATTCTGTAGCAGAATGGACATATTCAGGATAATGTTTGTGAAAATCTGTATGAAGTTTTTGCTCAAGAGAATTCCCAGTCTCATTTTCATCAACAGTGAACCTTTGATTCGAAATGATATAGTCTGCGCCAATATTTAGGTGATGCAGTATGCTTGCATCATTCTTACTATCTTCTGCAACAATAGCTTCAATTGTTTCTCTAGTTGATGGCATTGCTTTACTTTGGTATCTTCTATATTTAAACTTTCCCATTTTAAAATAGTGACATTTCCTTTTCCCCAAACTATTTAAATTCAAAATCATTGTGATTTGATCATGGGGCCTAATGAATTCATCACTCATCTTAAAGAATCTTTCAATCCTGAGAAATACAATTATCTTAAGACAATAACTACCAGAAAGGCATTTGAGTATTTTTTTCTGCTGATACTTTTCTCAACCCTGCTATTTGGATTGGCTGGGGTAGTCAGGCTGCATAGGCTATCTGGATTCATTGATGAGAGCTTCACAAAGATAGAGAAACTGAATGTATCATTTGATGTGGATATGAAGGAGCCTGTCACAATTTCCAAGATACCTCTGATTGTCCTGGATTTGAGAGAAGAAGAGCCTGACCCAAATAATGAATGCATGCTTATCACCAAATCAAGCCTGTATAGAAAAAGGTTCAGGCCGGATTTTAAGGATATGACACTTTTTGAGACAGTAAAATATCCTCTTGAAGGTTACTCGGACCTTGCAGCAAATAAGGATATGTTCAAGACTTTCTTCGGCCTGGTCTTCATTATTCTTTTGCCCTCAATATTATTGGTGCTTTATTTTTACAATATGATGAAATATTTTGTTGTCATCATGTTTGTGACCTTGATTGGATATGCAATCTCACGATTGAATCGGATGAAGATGAAAAAAAGGGTAGTCATGAAGGTAGCAATATTTACAAGTACATTATTGGTCATTTTGGAGCTGTTGATATCACCTTTCTTTAGGCTGAACATACTGCCTGAGATCATATATATCATCTATTTTGCTGTCTGCATGTTCATGATTTCAGATAAAAAATATGACTACAGCAAAAAAAAAGAGAAAAAATCTGATGCAAAGGCACCGGCAAAAAAGAAAGGGAAAGAAAAGAGTCATTCAGATGATGATTATGATATATTCAAGAGGTTCTGAGAAGAATGCTTAATATCGTCAATCCAAGACAGACTGTACTTGTCACCTGCAGAGCGGATGTGAAAAATTTCGGCAAGCAGGGTGTAAAAGACAATATAATTGCGATTGACTGGCATACTCCGCTTGCATTCAATCCAATGATGTATGCCATTTCTGTCGGTAAAGAAAGATTCTCATGTGAACTGATAAAAGCATCGGGAGTCTTTGTCGTCAACTTCATGAGCAATGCAAATGAGAAGGAAGTCCTGTTCTGTGGCAGGAACACAGGCAGGCATATCGATAAATTTGAGGCGACAGAGTTGACCCGGGATGAAGCTGACAAAGTTGACTGCTGTAAAATCAATGAAGCATTGGCCTATATGGAATGTGAGGTCACAGAGACAATCGAGACAGGAGACCATGTGCTATTCATAGCAAATGTTTTGGGTTCAGAAGTCAGAAAATCAGGGAAAAGATTATATCATACAAATGGCAATGAATTCACAACAACCCTTGAATAAAATGCTTTAGATTTGTTTTGTATAATATTTTTCTTTCTTGAACATCTCACTGGCATCCTTTATTTTCTCTATTGCCACATCAAGTTCGCTTGTAATTTTATCTTCTATCTCTTCGGTTATCTTCTCGTTTTCTATATCGATCTTATCTGCAAGAAGCGCCAGGTTCTCTATGGTCTCTGCCAAGAGGGATATCCGTTTTGTGCGATCCTTCAAAATATTGGCATCTTTTGATAGGTCCAATTCTTCCATATTACTGCTTAATGTCTGGATATGATTGCAGCAATTAAGTATCTTGTGGAGTATATTGTCTATCTTTGCCTCATTCTCCTCCAACTGGCGTTCAGAAATTGCCATATAAAATTATATAAATCATCTAGTATTTAATTTTTTCTGATGAAGAAAACCAAGGCCAATGATGATAAATCAGATAAAAGGATCCCAGATGCAGAGTATGCGTTTGATCCTGACAAGAAGCCTTCCCTAAAAGGCAGGAATGTAGAGGACTACAGAAGGATAATCAATGTGCTCTATGAACAGATAGAGAGAAAGGATATACAGATTGACAAGCTGAAAGAATATAATGCAGTCCTAATACGGACAGCTTTCAAGGCAGAAGAGAACCTGAAAGAATTCAAGGAAAGAATCAAAGAAGAACAAAAAAAAGACTAATCTTTTTCAAGATACTTGTCTTTCACTTCTATGAAAAAGACAATGAAGATTATTGTCAGTATTATAAGGACAACATTCATACTGAACAAAAGTCCCAGACTGAGTATCTTGTAGTTTGCATCAGGGATCTCATCTACTGAAAGTATCTTTATAAAAAGGACTGCGCCGATGAGAAACAGTAGTATGAACAGAAAAGAAACCAGACCCATATGCGGCTTGTGTGTCTTAAGAATCTTATGCTTTTTTGTGTATTTGATCATTGATCATCACCTCTTTTATATTTTTTAAGAAGGATTAGTATATAAAATTTATTGTTTGCTGCATATTCTAAGTCACAATCAATACTTTCAGACTATTTCCTGCTTCACTTGCCAGCCTGAATGCATCCTGAATCTTATCCAGGCTGAACCTATGGGTTATCATGCTCTTCACATCGACTTTCTTTGTCTTGATTAGGTCAAGCGATGCTTCAAGGTCTTTTGGACCGGCGCCATAGGACGAAATCAGAGATAATTCGTTTCGCCAGAAATCAGTGTTGGGAAGCACAATAGGTTCTTTAGGCACAGCAAATAAAAGTATCTTCCCTTTCCTGTCAATGACTTTGAAAGCCTGCTCTACTGCTGCAAGCGCTCCTGTTGAAATTATTATCCTTTCAGGCCTTTCATCAATCTTCTTCTTGGCATCCATCGCAATGTCAGCACCGAATTCCTTGGCTTTTTTTATGCGATAGGAATTTAGGTCAGTTGCAATGACTCTTGCGCCAGAGAGTTTTGCAATGGCAATATTCATCAGGCCTGAGACCCCGCAGCCCATGACAAGGACAGTGTGGATGGGTCTGATATCAAGCAGGCTTTGTCCTCTTATGCAGCAGGCAAGAGGCTCTATCATGGAACCCTCTTCATAGCTCATGCTGTCAGGAAGGACATATGTTCCCCTATCTGCATTCTCTTTAGAGACCCTGATATATTCAGAAAAACCTCCAGGGTCAAAATTACCTCTGTGAAGCATCTCGCATGCAGTCTGATTATTTTCCCGGCAGTATCTGCAGTTGCCGCAAGGTACATGATGGCTAACAAAAACCCTCTGGCCAACAGAATATTTTTCAGAATTTGATTCAACAATATCCCCAGCTATCTCATGCCCCAGGACTCTTGGACCTTTTTTGGTCCTGTACCATTCCATGAGATCTGAACCGCATATGCCTGAAGCTTTTACCTTGACCAGAAGTTCTCCCTCTTTGGTCCTAGGAACAGGGATATCTTTTATCCTTATGTCACTGCTGCTGTGATACTCTGCAACTTTCACTTTTTATTTCTTCTCCTTTTCATAGATCTGGTATGCCTCTTCAACAGATGCACCTTCATGGACAAGCTTTCTTACTGCCTTTATCATTCCCACCGGACAATCACTCTGGAAGATGTTCCTTCCCATATCAACACCAACTGCACCTGCTTTGAGCGCATCTGCAGCCATCTGAAGTGCATCTTTCTCAGGCTGTTTTTTCCCGCCGGCAATAACAACAGGTACATTGCCGCACGCTTCTACAACATCTTCAAAGCCGTCACAATAATATGTCTTAATTATATGCGCTCCGTTCTCAACACATATCCTGCTTGCGAGACCCAGAAATCTGGCGTCTCTTGCCATATCTCTTCCAACAGCAGTCACAGCCAGTACAGGCATTCCGTATTTTTCACCCCAGTTCACGAGCTTTGCCAGGTTTGCAATCGATTCCTTCTCATATTCTCCGCCGACGAATACAGAGCAGGTGATTGCAGTGGCATTCATCCGGATTGCCTCTTCAATATCAACAACAATTATCTCATTGGAAAGTTCCTTGAGTATGCTTGTTCCGCCTGACATCCTAAGCACAATAGGCTTATTCATCTCAGGCTTTATCCAGCCTCTGACGCCTCCGCTTGCTATCATCAGTGCATCAGCATACTGCAGCAGCGGATCCACTGCAGTATTAAGGTTTCTCAGACCTGTTGTAGGCCCCTGAAAATAGCCGTGGTCAACTGCAAGCATGACGCAGTGCCCTGTCTTTGGATTCAATATCCTTGATAATCTGTTCTTCATTCCCCAATGCATAATAATTCACCCCATGAATTGATGAAGAAAAAGTATTGAGATAGATATATAAAGTTTTTGGGAGGTTTGTGATAAAGTCAATTTAATAAATAATCTTGTATATAGGAACTGAGCATTCTTTCAAATGCTGAAATGTGCATATGCATTCTTTCTTTTAATTCAAATCCTTTCATTGGTGTCTCATAAGTGTATGCAAGTGCACCTTTACGATAGCAGAACTTATCGAATGTATATTCATTAGCACGTTCTTTTGATGAATCCATAATCTCATAGCGCAAGCCTAAACACTTGAATGGTAATATTCCAGGAACTGAATCTGGTTCCACCAACTTAAAGCCATTCTTTTGCAGGGATTCAATTGTCGAAAGTCCAAGTTTCATCGTTGCATCATTTATCGCATCATTTATTGTTATCATATAATAACCATTTGCCTTTTCTGATTCATGCATATCTACAGATAGGTTAAGAGACGTATCTTTTACTCTTTCATTGATGGCATTTATAATATTTTGAGTTTCCGGCATCCTCCATCTGTGACCTTGCGGGTGATAATACCTAGTTACTTCTCTTTTTGCCCTTGATCCCAAATCTAATGTATATTCTGCAGCATCTCCAATTGGTATTATTGAAATCTGGTAAAAGTTTTTTAGAAAATTTGCTAAATATGTCTGAGAATTAGCTAATTTTTCGGCAATATGTATAGCTGCCTCTGAACCTGCAGGCTCCATTGCGTCTTGACCAGCTAAAAGTATTATTTGTCCTCGTTTTTCTATTTTGGGTAAAAAGTCAAGAATATACATATCAACTGGTTCAATTCTAATGTTGCCTGTCCAGTTTACATAATTGCTTGTCTTCCCTATTGAAGTCATCACAATGGATTCATCCAACGCAGCAATCTCTTCCATCCTTTGGACAAACCAGTCATACTTATGAGCTTCTGCAGTCAATGGTTCAGAAGTGTCAAAAAGTGTTTCTTCAAGCATTTCTGAAAA
>JAHIYL010000080.1 GCA_018815145.1 Nanobdellota archaeon
CAGGTTTATCAATAGGAGTTGCCAGCATCCTATGGTCCTATTCTATCAGTATCATCGGTCCGTCAATGACATCATTCATCTCTAAACTTAACATTCCTTTCAGCATATTGCTTGGAGTGATTCTTTTGAAAGAGAAATTGATACCTAAGGAATTGCTTGGCATCTTTGTGACGATCATAGGTGTTTTTTTGATCAGCTACAATAAAGACATGGTAATATTTGCAAGTGCAATATTCACTGTGTTTCAGGCTCTTGCCTTCTCATTCCATTCATATTTTGTGAAGCGTATCATAGATAAGGTTGATTTATGGCTCATTCTTTTTGGTAGATGTTTTGTTGCTGTTATTTTTCTTCTGATGTTTGGGATCGTGACAAATACACTTAACTTCAATTACACTCTTGAACTTAAATGGATAATCATCCTGATACTTTCACCAACTTTTGGAATTGTGCTGAATAATTTTTTCAGGTATAATTCACTTAAATTGATAGGACTTTCAAGAAATGCAGTCATCTCATCACTTGAACCGGTGTTTACAACTATATTGTCGATCATTATCCTTAGATCTGGTTTTACTATGCTGAAATATGTTGGTGGTGCAGTGATACTGTCTGGCCTATATATTGTGATAATGACTAAAGAGAAAAAAAGAGCTATTCCAGAAGAACTTGGATAGTATCACTCTTTCCTGCTCACATATACCCTAAATCCGCCCTTCTTGGCAGTCTCATTGACATTGCCAAATACATCTTCCATCTTCAATGAAAGCGTCTTTCCGCCTTTATTATGCCTTGCAACAAGCTGCAGTAAACCATTAATATTCAGATGTTCTTTGCTTTTTTCAATCATCTCAAAGCAGACATCTTTTCCAGCGGTCTGAGGCGGATTCAGAAGTATCGTGTCAAAGGTTTCAGGGATGTCATCAAATGAATTGCCTTTCCTGGCGTCAGTCTCATCAAGTGCGTGCAGGGCAATGTTTTTCATGGTAAGTTCAACTGCCCGCTCATTGATGTCTGTCATAAGGATTTTTGCAGTTGGATGTAATTTTTTGACAGAAACCCCAATAACACCATTGCCGCATCCCAGATCAAGTACATGCCAGTCCTTGATTATTAAGCAATTTTCTATCAATAATCTGCTTCCATTGTCAAGTGAATCCTTTGAGAAGATACCGCTTCCGGAATAGATTTCAAAAGAAAGGTCAGAGACATTTATCCTTATTTTGGTCAGGTTCAATTGTGAGTCCTGTTTTTCAGAATAATAATGATTGTGCTTCATGCTCATATTTCTGTTGTTATTGAGCCTTCTGCCTTTGCACCCTGTTCTTCTTCTATTCCAAGGAGATTGAATACTAATCTGTCTGCGGCCCTGATGAGTTCATCACCGTCAGGTCCTTCAATATGTATGCATCCGGTTGAGTCTGCAGTGACTTTTGTCTGTTCTCCCGGGCTTATCATGATGACTTTTTGCATTTTTGTTATGTTTTCACATGTAACAACAGGGATTGTCGTATGGACAGTCTCTTTGCTGAAGGCAGATTTCACTTTGAGAAAAAATACTTTTCCCAGGATCTTTGAGACTTCTGTACCGGCAATGACAGATTTGGAGTCGAGACCAGGATCCACAGCGAAAAATATGGTTGCCTTAGGTTCAAGCTTGAGGATGACATTTGCATGTGTATTAATCTCAATATCCTCAAGTTCCTTTGGTGAATAATATGTGCTTATGCTGTACGGGATGATCTTGTCCATCCATTTGACTTCAACATTGGAATACCATATGCCGTCAATCTTTTCAAAAGTAAAGCCGTCATAGTCAAGACTCTCTTCAATAACAGAATCATTTCCGTTTTGCACTTCCTTATTCTTGAATAGGACATCTTTATATTTTAGTACAAGAAAACCGCTTCCAAACATAAGTATGATGGCAAGGATTGCACCGAGGAGCATGATATCTTTGTCAGCTGAAGGAGCGATGTCATTTTTTTTTTTAGTGGTATTTTTCTCACTTACTGTTTTTTTGATATCTTTTTTAGTTTTAGATGTTTTTTTCTTTTTTGTTGCCATCATATCAACCCATATAAGCTGTAGATTATCTTGTCCCGCACCTTGATGAATCCTGTTGCCCTGGAGTCAATGTGGATGCAGTTGTTGTCCATGGATACGCTTGTGATATTGGAATTTGAAAAAATGATCACCGGTGAAAATTGTGTTGCATTTTCGCAATTGATGATAGGGAATGGATATGTTGTGGATTCCTGTGTCACTCCTGAAGCAAGGAATTTGCCCTGTTTTTGAAAATTATTAGTAAGATCAAACCTCAGGAACTCGATATATGAAAGATCTTCTTCATAAGGGTCAAAGGTAAAAAAGAAATAGCTTGTATCTTTAATTTTTGCAATTATTTCTCTGTCTATCTTGATGTTATCGACCTCTGTTGGAAGATAATATGCTGTTATCAATGTATTATCAACATCAACTGAATATTTGTTCTGGCCATAGTCATCAATGAATCTAGTAAATCTATAGTCCTTTCCTGAAAGGGTCAGTGTAACATAGTTATCATTAGTCCCATTGTTATTGTAGAGTACAACTCCTCCAAGGCTGATTGTCAGGAACATGATGGTGACTATACTAAGGAATAACTTGTTCCTTTTTTCTCTTGCTTGTTTTTTATTCTTGTTCATAGAGGGGTGTGAATTAGTTTTAATATAAAAAGATTGTTGTAAATCAATCATGTTTTGAAAATAATTTCATAATTGCAGGCACAATGAAAAATAGAAAAATTTAAAAAAATTACATATAGCACACATCATCCTGTGGGTGCCTGTAGAGACCCTGTTGTAGTCGATATTGGTCTAATGCATGACCTATCATGCCTATGCTTCTTCCGAGGATAAAGAAAGCATTGAATATTCCAAGATTGATGAATTCAGTTATCTCATCTTCTGTGAATTCACCTGTGCTTTTCATCATGTCTACCATCAGGATGCCTATGCAGCCGTCAACATTCAGGATGAGATTGTTCTTCTTTCTTGTTGTCAGCTGTTCAACTTTCAGTGCAAAGTCAAGAAGCTCAGTTGTTTTGAAGTTCTTCTTTGCAAAGTCTTTCAGCCCGTCAACTCTCTTGTCAGGATTCGTTATGCTCTTTATCTTATGTCCTATGCCCTGGATAAGTATCCCTTTTGCCTTCATCTCATCTATGAATTCCTGAGGAGTAAGTTTCCTGTCATAGGCTTCTTTGAAGAATTTTGCAGCTCCGTCTATTGCACCGCCAAATCTTGGCCCGATAGTGAGTATACCAGATGCTACAGCGCTCATCAGGTCCTTGCCTGCGCGTGCTGTGACTATTGCATTGTGTGCACCGGAGACACATGGGCCGTGATCAGCAACAGTCATTATCACAAGCTCTATGAATTTCTGTGCATACAGAGGAAGATCTTTCTTGAACCAGAGAAGCGAGATGACCTTTCCGATGCTTCCGTCCTTTATGACTTCAGAGATTGGAGTTCCATGGTATGTTGCTTCTTCTCCTCTGTCGTCGGATATTGTGCATATGAAATTGGCAGGTTTTCTGACCAGACCTGCTTTTGCGGCAAATGCATAATCCATCGGCATCTTCGGAGGCTCAGTTTCTTCTACAGCTTTGATTTTTCCAGCAGACTTCAGCTTTTCAAATGTCTTCTTTATCTTTGCATCAAAGTCATCATATGAATTTGGAACAATAGCACCAGCTTCTTTCAATGCCTTGTTTTTTGCATCTGCAGATTCTTCCTGTTTTCCTGTTGCTGCGCCGGCATGTCCGAACTGGATACCTGCTGAAAAGATCTTTGCACATGTACCTGTTACCCAGGCTACAAGAGGTTTTGTTATCTTCTTTTCCTTGAGTGCTTCAACAATCCCATATTCATCATCGCCGCCGATTTCTCCGAGAACGACAACCATCTTTATGTCAGGATTTTTTTCATATCGCATGACATGGTCAATGAGCCTGCTACCGGGAAATTTGTCTCCGCCGATTGCAAGCCCTTCGTAGACACCATCGCTGTTGAGGGAGATCATGTTGTACATCTCATTTGAAAGACCCCCTGATTTGGACACAAACCCGACACTGCCTTTTCTGTACAATTTTGAAGCAACGATGTTGTCTATTGTACCGGCAGTGTTTCCGATCTTGAATGCACCGGCAGAGATTCCGCCAACTGTTGCCGGACCTATGATCACTTTTTTGTGCTTGGCTGCAAGCTCATTCAATTCTCTTGTCTGTCTTTCAGGGATGCCTTCAGCTATGATGACAATTGTCCTGATGGATTTGCTTTCCATAATCTCCTTGGTTGACTGGAAAGCTGACCTGAAACTTGCAAAGTTTATGAATACATCGATCTTAGGATGTTTCTTCAGTGCTTCAGCCGATGTGGTATACATTGGGATAAGTATTTCTTTCTCTCCCCAGAACGCCTTGTGCAGCCCTTTCCTGTTTGGGTTTACTATTGCTGAGACACTTGGCTTTTTTCTCTTTACCGTAAAATCGAAGTCAAGCATCCTTTGGATAGCATTCTGCTGATAATTATAGATTATGCTCTCTGAATCTTCGTCAAATAATATGTAATCCGGTCTTGTCATTTTGCTTCCTCTTTCTTCATTTTTGATAGTGCTAAGGACACAATCTTTGTCATGTGCGTTTCGGGGCCATATACTTCAATAGGGACACCCAGTTCGGATCCCAGAGCCTTCATCTGCTTCAGGCCCTCCTGATAATTCGGTCCGCCTCTCCTGACAAAAATCTTCACGTTGTTCTCTGTCAGCTTTTCCTTATATTCTTTCAGAGCCATGATTATTCCTGTGAAGGTCTTTGCAACATCTGTGAAATTTGCAATTCCGCCTCCTATCAAAAGGAATTTTTCTCTTTTTTCAGGATCCTTTTTCCGTGTCATGAGGTCCAGAACTGTTTTTGTATATTCATAGGTCATCTCTGTATTTGGATCTCCGCTGTATTCACCATAAGTGGCAAGCTCATCACCCAGGCCAAGATCTACAATTGTATCTGTATAGATGACAGAGGCACCGCCTCCGGCAACAAGTGTCCAGATCCTCCCTTTGGGATTGATGAGTGTCAGTTTCAGTGATGCACCTGTCTTCTCATCAAGGCTCTTTACATAGGCTTCCTCTTTGGAAGGAGTCTTTCCGAATGATGGTGGGAAAAGTATCTCGCCCCATTTCTCAAAATCCTTGTATGATGCAGTGTCATCGACTTTCAATACCATGTCAAGCGGGATTATCTCATTTTTTACAACTGCGAACGGATTGATCTCAAAGAATGCAAAATCAAGGTCGCAGAATGTCTGGTAAAGATGAAACAGGAAATCAATCACAAGAGACCTTTCCTTTGCTTCAACACTTGTCGGAACAAGTGCTTCAAGCTCTTTTTTGTCAAGCTTTCCAAGGACAGGAACTTTCACACTCTTGACCTTGTCCCAGTTTTCTTCAACATTGATTCCGCCGGCAAGGGAGAAAAAGACTTCATCATAATCTCTCTGTGTCTGCATTGATACATAGTATTCAGTGTCATGTTCAAAAAAAGGCTCAATCAAAAAATATGTCAATTTATTGGTGATCCCTTTGATTGTCGTATCCTGGGTTGACTTTTCTTTGATCCAATTCACTGTAGCATCAAAATCCTTATTCAGGGATACTAGACCAAGTTTTCCTCTTTTGCCGAAAAGTTCGTCAGGCTTTGCAACAAGATTATGTTGCTTTAACCAAGGATTGTCAAGAGCGAGCTTTTCAAAATCGGTGTCTTGTGTGACAAGAACATATTTGCCATGAAATTGGATCTTATCATCTGAAAGAGTCTTTAGATGTCTTTCAACCATTTTTTTTGCATCATATTCACGTACTGATTTATGCGCCATTTTTTCACCTTCGGATATTATTCAGATATTTGTTTGATATTATTTTTATCTTCTTTCAATATTGTTTTTTACAACAAAATTAAATAAAAAAGAGACTCAAAGCTTCTTTTCAAGTGCCTCTTTTATTGCATCGATGAACTCATCAGTATTGACCTTCCTGTTGTTCTCATTTTTCTCAGCCACAATGATAAGGTCTCCTGTCATGATGCCTGATTCAATGGTAGTGATTGCTGCCTGTTCAAGCTTGTTGCAGAAGTCAACAACATCAGGCGTCCCGTCAAGTTCTCCTCTTTTCTTCAATGCTCCTGTCCATGCAAAAATAAGTGCCATTGCATTGGTTGAGGTCTTCTCTCCTTTCAGATACTTATAATAATGCTTCTGCACTGTGCCATGGGCAGCTTCGTATTCAAAAAGTCCGTCAGGAGATACAAGGACTGAGGTCATGAGAGCAAGGCTTCCAAAACCGGATGCCAAAAAATCGCTCATGACATCACCGTCATAATTTTTGCATGCCCAGAGCATGCCGCCTTCAGATTTGACTATCCTTGCAGCAACATCATCTATCAGTGTGTAGAAATAAGATATTCCAGCTTCCTTGAATTTGCCTTCCCAGTTATCTTCATATTCTTTCTGGAAGATATCTCTGAATTCAGCATCATATGTCTTTGATATTGTATCTTTTGCAGAGAACCACATATCGATTTTTTGGTCATATGCATAAGTGAAACATGATTTTGCAAAACTCAGTATAGAATAATCTGTATTGTGGATGCCCTGGATGATTCCAGGTCCCTCAAACTCATGGATAACCTTTTCAGTTGTTGTACCATCATCTGCAACAAAAACAAGCTTGGCTGTTCCCGGGCCTTCAACCCTGATCTCCTGATTTTTATAGACATCTCCGTAAGCATGTCTTCCTATAGTAATTGGTTTTTTCCATGTCTTCACAAAAGGTATGATATTTTTTGCAATGATAGGTGTCCGAAAGACTGTTCCGTTCAACAGACCCCTTATTGTTCCGTTCGGGCTTTTCCACTGTTTTTTCAGGTTGTATTCTTTGACCCTGTCTGCATTAGGTGTTATTGTAGCACATTTCACACCGACACCATGTTTTTTGATTGCATTTGCAGCATCAATAGTTATCTGGTCATCAGTCTCATCCCTTTTTTCAATTCCAAGATCATAATACTCTGTTGTCATGTCCAGATAAGGCAGAAGAAGTTTTTCTTTAACTTGTTTCCACATTATCCTTGTCATCTCATCTCCATCCATCTCGACTATTGTATTCTTTACCTTAATTTTCTCCATTGTTTTTTTCACCTTGTTTTACATACTAATGTTATCTAAATAATAAATTATATGTTTGTTCTATATCCTATCTAGGCATTCTTGTTTTTTACATAATTCAATTTACCGCCTGCAATCAGGATCTTGGCGTCTTTTTCACTTAGGTTGTGAGAAAGCCTGATGACCTCTTTGCCGATTTTTAGATCGATTTCTTTAACTCCTTTTTCGAGCTTTGACCTTATGTCAGGAATCTCAACAATGTTTCCCTGTTTAACCTTTTCATAATCTTGAGGAGAGCTGAATACCAGGGGCAGTATGCCAAAATTGATCAGGTTAGCTTCATGGATCCGTGCAAAAGTCTTTACAACCACTGCTTTTACGCCCAAGTACATCGGAGCCAATGCAGCATGCTCTCTTGAAGAGCCCTGGCCATAGTTCTCTCCGCCGACTATGATTCCGCCTTTTTTTTCAAGGGCTCTTTTTGGAAATTCAGGATCTACCTGTTCAAACACATGTTTTGATATCTCAGGGATATTGCTCCTCAGCGGAAGGATCTTTGCTCCTGCAGGCATGATGTGGTCTGTTGAGATGTTGTCTCCTACCTTTAGGAGCACTTCTGCATTGATAGAATTTTCAAGTGCCTGTTTCAGAGGCAGAGGCTTTATATTTGGACCTTTGATGACAACAACATCCTCTCCATCTTTCGGGAAGATCAGCATGTTGTCATTGACAAGGTATTCTTCTGGCTCTTTGAAATCAGTCTTTGTCTCAAGTTTTCTTGGATCACTGAAGACTCCGCTCAATGCACATGCAGCTGCAGTCTCAGGACTTACCAGATATGCCTGTCCGTCTTTGGTCCCACATCTCCCTTCAAAGTTCCTGTTGAATGTCCTGACAGTGACGCTTCCTGTCGGCGGAGCCTGTCCCATACCAATGCAGGGGCCGCATGCAGATTCAAGGATCCTGGCACCGCTTGCTATAAGGTCGCCCAGTGCGCCGTTCTCTGCAATCATCTCATATACCTGTTTTGATCCGGGTGATATCACAAGGCTCAATGTCTTTGCTATTGTCTTTCCTTTGAGTATCTTTGCGACAGTCATCAGATCCTTATACGAAGAATTAGTGCAGCTTCCGATTGCAACCTGATCGACTTTCATGCCTTCAAGATCAGAGATTTTTCCCACCTTTCCGGGGCTGTGCGGCATTGCTGCAAGCGGCACTATCTCGCTTAGATTGATATCAATTATCTCATCATATTCTGCATCATCATCAGCAACGAGCCTCACAAAATCCTTTTCTCTGTTCTGTTTTTTGAAGAATTCTTCAGTTACTTCATCTGCAGGAAATATTGAAGTTGTTGACCCTGTCTCAGTGCCCATATTAGTGATTGTTGCTCTTTCAGGGACAGAAAGGGTCTTTACTCCGTCTCCAAAATACTCGAACACTTTGCCTTTGCCGCCTTTCACATCGACTCTTCTGAGCAGTTCAAGTATCACGTCTTTTGCTGAACACATGGGCTGCAGCCTTCCTGAAAGCCTTACACCCACAACAAGGGGTGTCTTTAGGAAGAACAGGTCTCCTGCCATTGCAACAGCAATATCAAGTCCGCCTGCACCGATTGCAAGCATTCCGACTCCGCCCGCAGTAGGGGTATGGCTGTCTGAGCCTAAAAGCGTCTTTCCGGGAAATGAGAATCTTTCAAGATATACCTGATGGCAGATGCCGTTTCCGGGCCGTGAAAAAACAATCCCGTGCTTGGCAGCTACAGTCCTAAGATAGCTATGGTCATCAGCATTCATGAAATCAGTCTGAAGTGTATTATGATCGACAAAACTTACTGAGAGTTCAGTCTTTACTTTTGGTATGCCTAGTGCTTCAAATTGGAGGTATGCCATAGTGCCAGTTGCGTCCTGTGTCAGTGTCATGTCAATTTTGATACCTATCTCCTGTCCTTTTTCAAGAGTCCCTTCTTTGATATGCGCTCCCAGAATCTTTTCAGTGACTGTCTTTCTCATTTTACCCCTCCATCAATATCATCTCTTCATCATATTAAGTATGATATTTAGCATGAGGAAAAAAAACATAATATAAAAATCTTAGTGTTTTTTTATGCATCAATTTAGACCAGACAAACAGAAAACAATTTAAATACTTTCGAGTTTCTTCTCAATTAGAATGGAAATAACAATTTTGGAAGATAAAAAAACAAGGCTTGTTTTTGAGATGAAAGGCGAAGATCACACTTTCTGCAATGTATTGAGAGAAGAGATGTGGAATGATTCTTCTGTGAAGCTTGCAGCATACAACATAGTGCATCCCCTTACCAGTATTCCTAAATTCATACTTGAGACAGATTCTAAAAAAGCAGCCAGAAAGGCACTGAGTGACGCGATGAAGAGACTGAAAGATAAAAATTCATCACTAAAAAAGCTTGCTGCAAAATTTAAGTAAAAAAATAAAATCCTATCTTCTATTAGTACAACAGCAGAGTAAAAGTGTTTAATTATTTTGATACTGTTGGTTTTTCAATCATTCCTTTTTGTAAAATTTTATAAATTGAAATATTTTAGCTATAAAAATGAACAAGATGCTTTCTCTTGAAGAGGGTAAAAAATTTGTCAGGCTTGCACGAAATTCTATTAGAATGTATTTTACAAATGAAGAAGTGGATCTGAGTAATGTAAAAAAATTTTCTGACAAGCAGGGAGTATTTGTGACTCTCAATAAAAGAGGCATGCTGCGAGGCTGCATTGGTTATCCTGAACCGATCATGCCGCTCTACAAGGCAGTTGTACAGGCGGCAAGGTCAGCTGCATTGTCAGACCCCAGGTTTCCTCCGCTCACTGAAAAAGAGATTAATGAAGTGACAGTTGAAGTATCTGTCCTGACAGTACCAGAATTGATTGAAGTGAAGGATGCAGAGGAATATCTGGATAAGATTAAGATTGGAAGAGACGGACTTATAGTTAGGGCGCCTTTTGGTTCTGGTTTGCTTTTGCCACAAGTCTTTCCTGAATACAATGCAAAGCCAAGGCTTGCGCTAGAGATGACGTGCCAGAAAGCAGGTTTGCCAAGAAATTATTATAAGGATGTTGAGACATGCAAGATATTTAAATTTCAGGCACAGATATTCTCTGAAGAAGAGCCGAATGGCAATGTAGTTGAGAAAAAGGAGTAAAATGACTGTAGAGATTCGCAGTGCTGAAATTAAAGATTTGGATTCTATTTACAATGTTGAGTTAAATTCATTTTCTGAAGATAGACAAGCAGATAAGGAAACACTTAGAAAAAGAATAGAATTATTTCTTCAAGGCTGTTTTGTCTTGATATACAAAGATGAAATAGTTGGTTTTTGTACAGGATTATTGATTGATGACTTAAAAACACAGGAAGACTTTGAAAAACATGATCAAATTATTCATAATCCTAATGGTAGTGTATTTTATTTAAGAAGTCTTGCTGTTAAAAAAAAATATTGGGGAAAAGGTTTTGGAAAGATGCTTGTTGAAAAACAGACTGAATTTGCAAAAAACCTAGGAAAAAAACATTATAGATTCACTGCAGCCCGTGATGTTGAAGGATTCTACAGGAAATTGGGCTTTAGAATAATATCAGATTACAAAAAATTCCATGGAATACCTCAAGCAATCTGGGAAAAAACATTTAATTGATTCTCTTTTTCAATATTTCAAAATGGACATACAAAAAACACTTTCAAATCTGAAAAAGAATAATATTGTTTCACACTTTGCGAAAAATAAGATTGAAGCCAAAAAAATTGCATTAAGTCTTATTCCTCAAAATTCAACAATAGGCTTTGGCGGCTCGATGACTGTTGAAGAGACTGGATTGAAGGGTGCATTACTTGAAGCTGAAGAAAAGGGAAGGTTCATCCTATTTGATTCATACAAGCCTGGTTTTTCAAGGGAGGAATCTATTGTTATGCGCCATAAAGGGATGCAGGCAGATGTATTTGTCACAGGAACAAATGCAGTCACTGAAAATGGAGAGCTTGTGAATATGGATGGTTATGGGAATCGTGTTTCTGCCATGATATGCGGTCCGAAGAAAGTGATTATAATCACAGGGAAAAACAAGATTGTTGCATCAGTTGATGATGGGTTGGAAAGGATAAAAGCAATTGCCGGTCCCTTGAATGCAAAACGGCTGAATAAAAACACCCCATGCGTAAAGACAGGCAGATGTATGGACTGCGAAAGTCCTGAAAGGATATGCAATGCTACTGCAGTCATCCATAAGGGCAGAGGCAAGGACAGGATGCAAGTCATAATTGTGGATGAAGAATTGGGATTGTAGAAAGATATAATTAATAATTTGGAAAAAGAGATTTTTTACGATTTGTATTTCAAAAAGATTTCAGTCTAATACGATAGATACGATAGTTTTGCGAATTTTATTATCTTCGGAGTCTGAAGATGTTGGTGGTGATATGAAATTAGGAGGAGTGA
>JAHIYL010000081.1 GCA_018815145.1 Nanobdellota archaeon
AGATTAACAGATTTTCAATTGAGTGGACTCAGCAGGTTCTTTTTTGTTGAAGACAAAGTAGCAAACATTCCTGCTCTGATATCAAGGACCGGATACACAGGTGAAGATGGGTTTGAGCTATATTTTGTTGCTGACAAGGCACCGGAAGTCTGGAATAAGCTTCTTGAATCAGGAGAAATTTATGGAATTAAACCATGCGGACTTGGTGCCAGAGACACATTGAGACTGGAATCAAGCTACAGCCTATATGGAAGTGACATTGATGATTCAGCAACACCTCTTGAAGCCGGACTTGGCTGGCAGGTCAGATTCAAAAAACAAGATTTCATAGGAAAGACTGCTCTATCCAAACAAAAAGAACAAGGGATAAAAAGACAGATTATCTGCTTTGAATTAGATGTCAGAGCTGTCCCCAGGCATCACCACAAGATCATGAAACATGATGCAGAGATAGGGCATGTCACATCTGGTACTTTTTCACCAACATTCAAAAAAGGTCTTGGCATGGGATATGTAAAGACTGAATACAGTGAAATTGGAACAAAGCTTGACATCATGATTAGAGACAGGAAATATCCTGCAACAGTAGTGAAGCGGCCTTTTTATGAATTCAGGCAGCTGGAAAAAGGTAATTAGAAAAAAGTAAGAAATTTTGATTGCCTCTGTGACCAGATGGAACAAACGAGGTTGCCATGCTTCAGTATGGCGTTCTCGTTTGTGGAATAGGACACGCAGTGTCCGTCTGTGTCATGGAGGAGGCAATAAAAAATTTCTTTTTATCATTAATCATATATATTCAATACAAAAACCCTTAAAAACATCAAAATATTTACAATTAAAAATCAAAATCATCAAAGGAGGAAAACATAAAATGGCAACACCTACTGATAGGAAATATACAAAAGAGCATGAATGGGTAAAAGTGGATGGAGACACAGCAATTGTGGGAATCACAGACCATGCACAGGAAGCACTGACAGATATTGTCTTTGTCGAGCTGCCTGAAGTCGGAAAAAAGGCTGAAGCAGGCCAGCCGTTTTGCGTTATTGAATCAGTCAAGTCAGTCAGTGATGTATTTGCACCAGTAACCGGAGAAGTCACAGAAGTCAATTCTGAGATTGAGTCTTCACCTGAACTCATGAACCAGAGCCCATATGAAAAAGGATGGATAGTCAAGATCAAGGCTGAGTCTGTTGACGAATCAGGTCTGATGTCGGCAGAAGAATATGATAAGTTTGTTGCAGAGAGCCATTAATTGGAAAGGACAATAAATCGGCTTATTTTTTGATTTTATTTTTTCTTTGGATTGTAAAATAAAAAAGAGGTACAAATCAATTGCGGGTGGGGGCTATGAATCATATACAAAACTATATACCAAATACAGAAAAAGAACAGGAGCACATGTTAGAAGAGGTCGGAGTCAGGGATAAGGCTGAACTCTACAAAGACATTTCTCCTGATAAATTATTGAAGCAGCTATTGGATCTGCCAACACCAATGTCAGAACTGGAACTGAAAAAATTCATGACAAAACTGAGCAATAAGAACTGTTCAGACATATCGGTATTCAGAGGCGCCGGTTCATACAATCATTTCAGTCCAAGCGTGGTCAACCATATAATATCCAGGTCAGAATTCTACACCGGCTACACCCCCTACCAGCCGGAGATGAGCCAGGGCATACTCCAGGCAATATATGAATACCAGTCTATGATCTGCAGTCTTACAGGGATGGAGATCGCGAATGCATCGATGTATGATGGTGCAAGTTCTTTAGCTGAAGCAATGGCAGTTGTGCTTGCTGCCGCCAGAGGAAAGAAAAACACTATGCTTGTGTCAAAGGCAGTGCATCCGAATTACAGGAAAGTGCTCAGGACCTATGCAGAAGCAGGAGATGTCAATCTGGTCGAGATTGAAAGCGAAGAAGGGACAACATCAATGCCTGACCTAAAAGATAAGCTTAGTGAAGATGTTGCTGGAGTAATCATACAGTCACCTAATTTTTTTGGCATTATTGAGGAAGTTGAAAAGCTTGGAAAAGTTGTGCATGAAAATAATGCGGACCTTGTTGTCAATGTCGCAGAAGCATCCTCTTTTGGTCTCTTAAAGGCACCGGGG
>JAHIYL010000082.1 GCA_018815145.1 Nanobdellota archaeon
TAATAAAAGTCTATGGTGGTCAAAAAAATGGAAAAAAATGCAGATGAAAAAATTAATATTGGAATAATAGGCGGAAAAGGCAAATTTGGCAGCTGGCTTGATAACTTTTTTACGCAAAAAGGATTCAATGTCTCTGTCAGTGATATTGGAACTGAACTTACAAATATGAAATTGGTTGAAAAAAATGATGTTGTGGTCTTTTCAGTTCCAATACAGATGACTGAACAAATTATCGAATCAGTGGTCCCTTTCTCAAAAGAAGGACAGCTTTGGATGGATGTCACTTCAGTGAAGACCCATGCTGTGGAAGCTATGCTTAAATCAAAAGCAGAAGTTGTCGGGCTTCATCCAATGTTTGCGCCTACTATTGAAACAAAGAATAGACAGGCAGTGATTGTGTGTGACGCAAGAACAAAAAAATGGAAGGGGTGGATTGAAACAATTCTATCAAAAGAAGGAGCCAAGGTCAAGGAGACGACCCATGAAAAACATGATAAGATGATGGCAATAATCCAGGGGATGACTCATTTTTCTCTGATTTCACTTGGTTTTGCCTTCAAACAGATGGGTTTAGATATTGATGAGAGCCTGGAATATACTTCTCCTATTTATAAGATGAGGATGAACATGGTTGGAAGACTTCTTAACCAGAATCCTGAGCTGTATGCAGACATAGAGATAATGAATCCTGAAACCCAGGAGGCACTTAGAGCATATATAGACAGTTTCATGAAGCTTTACATGATAGTTAAGGATGGGGATAGGGAAAGGTTCATTGACTATTTCAAAGAAGCATCAGAATTCCTGGGAGATTTCAAAGAAAAGGCAACTGAAGAGAGCAATTTTTTAATCCAGAAGGTTGTGGAAAAGCATAATAGACAAAATGCAAAAAAAAATGAACCAACAGGTGATGCAGATGAGTAATAATACAAGATCCGCTCTTGAGCATGAAGGGACAGAATTTTCAAGCGTGGTTTCAGATAGGGTCAATAAGATAATAGTCTCTCCAATTAAAGAGATGAGGCTTCTTGCACAGCATTATAATGATGTGATATCATTTGGTCAGGGCATCCCCTACCCTGATACAGCAATTGAGATAAAGAAGAAACTTGCAAAGATACTTCTTGAGAAAGATATCAGCAAATATTCAATAACTCCCGGGATAATCGAGCTTAGGATGAAACTAGCAGAAAAATTGAAAACATATGGGGTTGATGCGGATCCAAAAAAAGAAATTCTTGTTTCTGTGGGTGGTATGGAAGCAATATACTGCGCAATAATGGCCATTGTGAATCCTGGTGATGAAGTGATAATGTTCACGCCCGGATTCTCATCACATATCGAACAAGTGCTGCTTGCAGGAGGAGTGCCAAAATATTCAATGCTGAAAAAGGACGGCTGGAAGATAAATATCGAAGATTTCAGGTCTCAGATAACTGACAAGACCAAAGCAGTGATAATAAATAATCCGAGCAATCCGACCGGAACAGTCTTTTCTGAAAAGGAACTGAGGCAGATTGCAGCGATATGTATTGAGAATAACATCATGGTGATACTTGATGATCCGTACAATTTTCTCTTATTTGAAGATACAACTTTTTTCTGCATGGCAGCAATAAAGGGGCTCAAGAAAAATATGATTGCCTGTTTTTCTTTTTCAAAGGAATATGCTCTGACAGGGTACAGGCTTGGATATGTCTACGCAGCAGAGGGTATGATCAACCAGCTGATGAAAGTGCATGATGCATCCTGCATCTGTGCTCCGGTAATCTCTCAGTATGCGGGAATTGTTGCACTGGAAAGCCCGCAGAGGATAGTTGAAAATCTTGTTGGAGCCATGAAGAGGAACAGAGAACTCATAATGACTGAGCTTGACAAGATCCCAGGACTTTCATATGTCCCGCCAAAAGGAGCCTATTACATCTTTGTTAAATATGAAAAAGATATGGAATCTGTTCCGCTTGCAGTTGATATTCTGAAGAAAGTACAGGTTACGGTTGTTCCCGGAAGTGCTTTCGGCCCTGCAGGTGAAGGCCATATAAGGCTTTCTTTTGCAGGAAGGCCGGAACTGATAGTGAAAGGGATGGAAAGACTCAGAAAATATTTTGAGGAAAATTGAATTCTTTCTTTTTTCATATTTGTTCAATCAAAAATTATAAGAACAGAATTGATTTATACAAAACTAAATTAATAAATTTACTGATGATTATTGAAAATATAGGTGGTAATTAATGAAGATTGATCCAAAAGTTGATTCAGCATTACATGTTATTAAAGGTGCTGCACAATCTGTTCTAGGCACTAAACTTACTACAGGAGTATTTGGAGAAGGGATGAAAGGAAGGTTGACAGTTGAATGTGACATAAAGCCCACAGATGAACAGGTAAAAAAAATTGAAAAAGCAGCAAATGAGAAGATTAAAGAAAATGTCTCATTTGAAACAATGAAAATAGACAGAAAAGAAGCAGAGAAAAAATTTGGAGATATTATCTATGATAAGTTCAGGGTCCCTGACAAAATCAAAGAGATTACAATCGTCAATATCAAGGACTGGAATATCAACTGCTGCATCGGAAGCCATGTGAAGAGAACAGGAGAAATCGGAAAAATAATCCTCAAAAAACATAGGTTCAGGGAAAGCAAAAAAGAGCTTGAATTGAGTTTTGAAGTGATAGATGGAACAGTAGCAGATTCTGAAACAAAAGACACTATAGCTGAGATTGAGACGATTATAGCAGAAAAAGAGCTTAAAGCAGAGATTATAAGGCATCCACATAGGGCAGTCAGGAATCTGCAGGATCATTTAGAACTTCATAAAGACAAACCTGACCATGTCCTCAAAGTATTGTGTATGGTATCAAAGGGAAAACCGCTTGCTGTGATTGCTTCCGGAGAAGTTGAGATTGACACAAAAAAACTATGCAAAATAGGGAAATTTAAAGAAGTCAGGATGGCTAATAAAGAAGAGTTATTCTCATTATTTGGAAGAGAACCAGGTGGAGTAGATGTACTGACTATTCCTAAAGAAATTCCTTTGTTTGCTGACAAAAAATTGTTTGAAAAAAACGAAGTGATTGGTTCTGCTGGTTCACCTTATGCCGGATTGAAGATTGATCCAAAAGAAATTTTGAAGATTAGAAAGCCGGTTGTTGGAGTTTTTGCTGTAAAATTGCCGTCCAATATCCAGAAAAGACTGGATTTGATTAAGGAAGTCGGAGAGGAAATCGTGCAAGAAGATGAACTAATAGATATTCTTCGGGAAAAGAAAAAGTTTGTTGCTTATGACGGGTTTGAACCCTCTGGAGTTGATATTCATATTGCACAGGGATTGCTGAGAGCGATAAATATAAACAAAATGATCAAGGCAGGTGCACACTTCAAGATTTGGATAGCTGATTGGCATGCATGGGCCAACAATAAGATGGGGGGTGACCTTGAAAAAATTCAATTTGTCGGTAAATATTATATTGAAGTGTGGAAAGCATGTGGTCTTGATATGGAAAATGTTGAGTTTGTTTGGGCAAGTGAGGCCATGGGAAAAAAAGAATACTGGAAAACTGTTATGCAGATTGCTAGACATTCAACAGTAAATAGGATTGTAAGGGCAGGTCAAATAATGGGACGTGGTGAAAAAGAGGTTTTACAGGCATCCCAGATATTCTATCCTTGCATGCAAGCTGCAGATATATTTTATCTCAATGTTGATGTTACTCAGCTAGGGATGGATCAACGTAAATGTGGAATTTTGGCAAGGGAAATAGGACCAAAAATTGGTCATTGGAAGCCGATTGTTGTTAGCCACCACATGCTTATGGGATTAAATCAACCAACCGAAAATTCTGATGAAAAAGATAAAACTGAGAGGACAATTGCCTTAAAAATGTCCAAATCAAAGCCAGATACAGCAATTTTTATGACTGATTTAAAAGAAGAAATCAACAGAAAAATGAAAAAAGCATGGTGTCCTGAAGGGATAGCAGATGAAAACCCTGTTTTGGAATACTTTAAATACATTATTTTTGAAAAATATGAAAAAATTATAATTAAAAGACCTGAAAAATGGGGTGGAAATTCAAAATATTCAACATTTGAAGAACTTGAAGACGCATTTATTAAGAAAGAAGTTCATCCAATGGATTTAAAAATTGCAGTTTCAGAATATATTGATGAACTTATTTCACCAATTCGGGAAAAAATCACGAATGATCCAAAAATTGCTAAGATGCGTGAGAAAATAAGGACATTTGAAGTGACTCGCTAGAGTTTAAAATCAATTGGAATTCCTTTTGAGAAATTAAGGTTTTTCAATTTTTCATTATTGCTATTAAATACTAAATTTTCTTTTTTTACAAAGAAAGACCACGCTTCTTTTTTTGTACATAATTTTTCAGCCCATTTTGGCATGAATGGTAGGTTAGTATTTTTTTCCATTGTTACCAAACAGCACTTTGTAATGCGCATGTATGTTATCAATAAATTGTTTAGTGAATTTCATTTTAAATCACACAATCCTATTGAAATGAAATCAGGACAATTACATTAATATACCTTACGTGGGCATTTGTCCAGTGACCAGTGGTGCAATTTTTTTTGTAACAAAAAACTTTATTAACTATCTCTCCTCATAAGTTAATTAGATGAATAACAGAATCATTAAATTAAAAAAGAGGCTTGAAAAAGAGGACATTGTGATAATCTACAATGAGTCCTCGAATCCAAATCCAAATTTTCAATATTTTTCAAGTTATACTAATGTTTCTGGGTATCTGATTATCCCTAAGAAAAAACCTGCGTTCATCCTTACAAACACAAGGGACTATGAGCAGGCAAAAAAATCAGGGCTTAATACTTATCTGATAACAAAAGAGCAAAAGAAAAATTCTTCATTTGTGCTAAAAGAAATGTTGCAAAAGAAAAGAATCAAGTTTCAAAATATTGGGATTGATAAAGAGAATTTTAGGCTTCTTGCCTTTGAAAAATTAAAAAAAGAGCTTAAAGGGAGGTATTCAGATGTATCAGTTATATGTAAACAGTTAAGAGCAATTAAGGATGAGGAGGAAATTAAAAGCTTAAGAAAAACATGTAAAATAACAGATATGGTATTTTCAAAGCTTGTTAATAAATTTAAATTTAGGACAGAAAGACAGGTCAAATATTTTATTGAGAGCGAAATCAGAAAACAGGGGGCAGAACTATCCTTTCCAACAATCGCTGCATCAGGGAAGAATTCTTCAATCCCTCATTATGATGATGAACAGAAACTAAAAAAAGGCTTTCTTATACTCGATTTTGGAGCAAGAGTCAATGGCTATCATTCTGACATGACAAGGACGCTATATCTTGGAAAACCAAGCTCCAAGGATAGGTTTTTTTATGACTTGGTGCTGAAAAACCAGGTTTCATGCCTAGATGAAATGGAGGAAGGAAAGCGATGTTCAGATATCTATGATTATTCAAATAAGCTTTTTGGCGACTACAAGGATTTTTTCATCCATAATCTGGGTCATGGGGTGGGCCTTCAGATACATGAATATCCAAACCTTGCTGCAGATGTTGAAGATGTTTTTTTGGAAGGTATGACTTTTACTGTTGAACCAGGCATATATTTTGAAGGAAAATTTGGGATCAGGATAGAGGATACTGTAATCCTAAGAAAAGGCAGGGCAGAAAGGCTGACAAGATCACAAAAGGAGCTGATTATAATTGACAAAAATTGAAAAAAAAGTCTATAAAGGAGATCCATTTTTTTTTGATAAGAGAGTTATTGAACAGGAGGTTGTGTTTGTCATGGTTATCCTATTGTTTCTGATACCAGATTATCTTTCGCATAGCCAAAGCGGCAATTATTTTTGGTTTTACTCTATGATTGGCTTTCTTATTATATTATCAGCCATAGAACTGATCAAGAATGCTAAATCAGTTTTGACAATTGATGATGAAGGCATGGTATATGATTTCTTTTTCAATAAAGTGCAGGTCAAATGGGATGAAGTAAATTTCTGCCATGACAATAGATCATTCTCAAAAGCATCACTGAATTCATTGACTTTTACGCTTTATCAATCAGGAAAAGGAAGATATGGCCTGGTCTTTAAGCATCTAGAACAGGGAGACAGGTTTTTTGACAGCAAGATACCTCTGCTGTTCTCAATCCCACATGCAGCATTTCATAGGGATTGGAGAGATATAAAAAAACAGGTATTAAAAAAGATGGAGATTAAGCATTAGGAAATAGGAAGTAAGTTTTTAAAGACAATGTTGTTTTTTTGTTGTCAGATATATTTTTTCGATATTAGATGGTGAAATTGGCATGAAATACAAGCTAAAAGAATTCAATGAGGCAGTTAATTATTACAAAAAAGAACTAAAAAAGGTAAAACCTACAAATATTTATGTCCATGGCATGTATGAAGAAAAGGCATTTTTGTCTATAGCACCTCTTTCAAGAGCAGCGCATGATCTGAAGATAGATATGTTTGTATCTTATACAGACAGAAAAGAGAAGAATGTTTTGTTTGATGTTTGGAAAGCTTTTAAGAAAATTGTTGATAAGAACAAGGACCAGGATGCAAAAGTATTGGATGATTTCATCTCAATTGCTGATAAAAAAGCAAATGGGAAAATTAGGCCTCTGTTTAGGATACCAGATGTGATTATTGAAGCAGGAGAAACAAATTTTAAAGGGAGTCTGAAATTAGACTACCAAACAGAGTGGTTTGTAAGTTATAAGGAAAAGAAGCTTGATGAGACTGCAAAGGCAATACTTGTGAATGTCATAAATCCGCAAAAAGAAGAAAGAGTCGGGGTCACGTTTGCACTAGTCCCTGCCAGCAGATGGGAAGAGCCGCTTGAAGATTATCTTGATTCATATGCAATTACAAAGGCTGTCGTGAAGAATGCAGCAAAAAAACATAAGATTCTAAGGATCGGCGCAGCAACACAGAGAAAATCGATGCTTGATAGCCCTGAGGCAATATCTGAGCTTAACCTTACTCTTCTTGGTTGTGAGTATTGCAAAGAAACGGGCGAACAAGTGTTTAAAGCATTCAAAATGCTGTCAGAGGTAATGAATCTTTCCAGAATAGAGCCAAACAATGCAATATTTCAGGTCAGGGGAAAAGGTTATCATGGCAGGCATCATTTTGGAGAAAATATTGGGTATCCAACACCTGACGGAAAGTCGCGCTGGGATTCAGTGACATCAATGCTCTACAAGTTTCCATGGTATCCGCAGACAGAGCATGATTCCAGAGACCCAAGTTCAAGGATTGGGTTTACTGAGACAGTTCCGATTGATGTTTTTATTGATTCTGTCTTGATTGACTATAAGGAGATGCGAGCAAAGAATGCCTGGATAAAGGCCCTGATGGACAAGTCTGAAAAGATTGTTGTGAAATCTCATATCAAGGAAGGATGTAATTTTGAAGTAGGCTTGGTAAAAAAAGATGGTTCACGAAGACAGGTCAAGGGAAGTGATTCTGATGCAAGATATCTTATTGACCCAAAAGAAAAAAAATTGCATGTAGGCATGATGGCTAACATCCCAGGTGGAGAAGCCTTTACAACACCGGAATGGGTTGAAGGCAGGATAGTCGGTGATGTTGTGATTTCGCTTGACAGAAGCTATATGCTTTCAGCAAAAAATCCAATTGTAATTGATGTTAAAAAGAATAAATATAAGATACTTTCAGGACAAAAAAAGATACTTGATAAATTGGATGAGAAGAAGAAGGATGCATGGAACAGACTGCTTGAACAGGAAAGGACAAAATCTGTGCCTGCTGCAATAGTAAAGATGAAAAAAGACAATTTCAACAATATAGGTGAATTTGCAATCAACACAAATCCTAAAGCAAGATTATGTGATTATCTGATTGTCAATGAAAAGATAGCTGATATGATACATATTGCCTTAGGCTCGGGTTTTGAGGCTGACAGGGCAAGCGAGTACCATACTGATATAGTGATTGATTCCCCGAGGCAGAAACTGGATATATATGGTGTTGATAAGAAAGGTCATGAGTATTGGATAATCAGGAAGGGAAGGATGGCTGTTTGAAATCTATTTGGCTCATTCTCTTATTTTGTTCCATAGAACAATATGGATGAATCACCAGAACGCTGACCAATGATTTGAGGATTAAATTTCCTAGATAGAGAACTTCCATTATTTAGCAATTCTCTTGCTTTTTGCTCAAGTTCAAACAATACTAGGTCAGTATAAAATTCAGTAATTTCATTGTTCAGGCGTTTTCTTTCTCTCCCTGCAAGTTTGACACTCAGATAAGCAGAGTTGGACTTTGCTTCGGGTAATGGTCTCAATGAAGCGATCTGGTTATAGAGGGTCTCAAAAGCTTTTATTTCATCAATTCCTCCACTACCGTTTGTTTCTAATCCTTGATAACGTGCTTTTTCAGTGTAATAATCAAATAGTTTGATTGCAAAATATTGGGTAGTGATTGGATTGTCAAATTCATGATTCAACACTTTTTTTAACCAATCGTGAGTGAATGTACGTTGTGAGGGAAATTTTATAGGTTGATACTTTGTTGGCATTCGATGTTCTGGAAAATTATTTGGAACAGTAATTAAGGGTTTTTCTTTTCCAGGATTCTTAATTTCATCGTTTTTGGCTTGGTGCAAACCATTGTTTAAATCACTTAATGCAGAACTGAGCCTTGATATTGCCTCTTCGTGACTGCTTACTCCAATCTCAGAAAAAGGAGTGTATGCAACTCTGAAATTTATTTGGTCAATGAATTTTTCTGAAACAGCTTTTCCTATGTCAGCTACAAGAGAATTTATTTTTACTGTTTCACCTCTTCCACTATCCCTATTAACAGGAACAGCAATATATGTTTCATCTCCTCCAAGATAACCTAGTACCTTGCCTCTTCCAAATTTGCTCTCAGCGATATTCAGGATTATTTCGTTGTACTGATGCAAGTTCACGTCGATACTTCTTAATAATTTTTTAAGGATTTTATCAATATTGTTCTGTGCACCTGGGCTGAGTTTTGAACCAGGTTGAAAATCATCTTGTGCATATATTTTAAGTATCTGCTTAGCTTTTGAGAGAATATCTTTTCGATTTAAGGTATTAAGTCCAATTAGGTCAAAAGTCAGTATCTGGTAATCCTGGTTTGAATCAATCATTTGATTGTAAAATCTTGGTTTGGACAAAAAACCGCGTATCTTTGGTTCAAAAGATACAAGTCTCTTCAATGCTTCTGCGCATGACTCATCAATTTGTTGTTTATGTTTGATGCCGCTGAAAAAACTAGCTGCTTTTTCAGTGTCTAATTTGATTTCACGGCCCCATGATTCATCAGTTGTGCTTGTGTCAAATGTGTCCAGTACATTCAATAAATTATAGTACTTCAGTATATCAGCTTCAACTTCCTGTTTGCTTATTTGAATATTCTTGGGATTAGTATTTCTTTTATAAGATGTTATCTCAATTGTGGCATCATGTCTTAAAGCATCAGCGAGCATACTATTAAAGTCACTTGACCTGTCAAATATTCGTTCTCCTCTGTGTTCTTGTGTTATTGAAAATTCTACTCCAGTGAATGGGTCTGTCAATTCATATGTTGCACCAAAACCAATTACATCACTTTTATATTTTTCATATATGGTTTTCATTAGACTTAAAGCTTCATAAAGGTCATCATAATTGAATGACTTTATTCTTTCATTGCCATTGCTACCAAACCCATATTTTATTTTTTGCTGAGCGAGTTTGATTGCAATTTCAGAGTGTGTCCTCATTAGCTGTAGATCACCACCATTTTGGGCTTTAGCCAATCCAAAATATAGATGATTTTCGATTCCCAAAGTCTCAGGTTCATCATCCAAATTTTGAGACATCATAAGTTTTAATCTGATTTCATTTTGAATCTCTGTCGAAAAATTATCCAGAGGATTAAAACTAGAAAAAGGTGTAATGAAATCGTTTTTCAATACTTGTTCAAGCGTCATCTTTTTATTCCATTTTTTAGTATTTGGTCGAAACAAAGACATTACTATTAATAAATTTTTTTATAATAATTACTTTTGAATGATAACATTGTCATTTTTTTTGTCATGTTTTCAAGATATGCTTTTAGAACTTTTTTTGAAATTAACTATAAATCATTTTTATAAAAAGAGCCTATCCCTAAATTTTTGTAGTCGCTAAAATTCAAGTTTATAGACAACAAATATATAAGTGAGTTCATCTTTAATAATCGTTGTTATTAGTCGATAAAAAAGGTGAACTCACATGGAA
>JAHIYL010000083.1 GCA_018815145.1 Nanobdellota archaeon
AAACTCGGCTATCATTCTGGCGCAAAAGGAAAGGAGGGCCCTGTTGAAAACCCCGAGGGTCAGAGAAGGATCGACGGAAAAAGTATTGAGCAGCGGATACAGCAGGTATACCCGCCCGATCATGAACCCTGCCCCCATAATAAAGGCCGCAATGAAGACCTTTGTCAATAACTTCATGCTGCGATTCTTTCCTTATGCACTCAATTGGTCAGTGGCGGATTACTTCAACCCGGCATCAGTGAGGCAGTACAACATGGCGTACTCTTATCTATCAATTCAACCAGAGATTTTTTCAGAGGTATTTCAGAGAACTTATTAATTTCCTGGGCAGATGATAAGAACACTCCTGGTGAATCAATGCCAGGTAAATCTTGCATATCTATGCCTGGTAGACCTGCTTCTCTTAATTCACTCAGTGTATAAAATACCTCTTCACCAGGGTTCTGACCTTGAATTAGATACACTGATTCATGCAGACCGGGATCAACAATTGCAGTAATCTGAATGTCAGAAGGCTTGACTAACCAATGCCATCTGGCAAATTTTCCAAATCCTATGTAGACTATACCTTTTTCAGTCATTCTTGATTCATGTGCGCTATATTTATATTAGATTCACATCCTGAAAATAATTCTTATATAACAAAGTTTTGGCAGGAAGTGACCTACCCACGCCCTTAAGCGCAAGAAGTTAGTCAACTTCGGCGCACCAAAGTGCCATGCACTTTTAGCGGGCGGGGTTTGCGGACACTTCCTAAACCGCCAAAACTTTGGGACCCATAAATTGCTAGGCAATTTGGGGCGCAGAAGTGAAAATCACTTCTTGCGTGCCAAAGTCGAGGCTGTATCCCTGGGCTTGAGCCCTCGGTTTTAGCCTCGACTTTTACGCATAATAAATAGTTGATTTTGTTGTTTCCCAACCAACTTCAGGATATCTTTCAGATTAATACACTGGTCTAATCAACTGCTTCAAATAATCAAAAAAGCCAACTTTTCGACTTGTGTCTGCTGTCTTAGCAACTGTAACATTCTGGTGTATAGTCAATACTGATGCAAATAGTGGCCTCAGCCTTGATGCAGGCAAATACATTAAAGCAATATTCAGCAGCATGTTTTTCTGAAGTTCTGGCTCAGTGTATATCCTCCTGAAAGTCGGCAGGCATTCTTTTAATTTCACATCCAAATCAGAACATTTTTTATGCCAATAGTCTGTAAAAACACCATACGCACCAACAGAAGCCATATAATATGCTGAATATAGAGCAGCCTTGAGTACAACATTCATGGGAGTCACTTCATCAAAATTTGACAAACCTGAATACACGTAATGCCGCAAGAAACTCAAAGCTCCAAGATACCCTACCTGTCCTGCAATCTCTCTTTTGCTCACGTCCTTATTATTTGCATAATTAGATATCAAAAAACCCATTGGCGCGAGCAAAGTGAATGAAACTACATCAACTGCAAGTGACACAAGATCATTTGACAAAAAAGGCAGCAGATTCTGAATATACTGTTCAATGACCGGCAGATACTCACCAAATACAGCCAACCCCGCTATTGTACCGCCAACCACAGCTATGCCTTTGAGCCGCTCTTTATTGAAGACATAGTCCTTGAATTTATCAAAAAAAGAAGACTTTTTTGGATCAATTATTGTTTCATCGATTGCAAGCAGATGTTCTAGTTCACTTTCTTGTTGTGCTGTCTGGAGTTTTTCAAGCAGTGATTCTTCTGCAAAATCTACTCCTGCTTCTTTTGATGCTTCACCAAATACAGTCATAATCATTGGATATATGTTCTCTCCAGTACCTAAGATATCATCAATGTGCTCAGGTCCATCCGGTCCTTCCCGGCTTGAGACACCAAGGATCTCAATTCTTTCTTCAAGAGGTATATCTATGGCATCTGCAACACTCTGTTTGCCAATAATGATACCACCGGTAAAATCAACAAATGGATTTGCAGAATCAGTCCTTTTTAATATATCACTAAACTCTGCTTTTCCAATTTCCAGCATATCATCTCTGCCTGGTTTTTTTGATATAATTGTGTGTTTCTTTTGATAAGTCTTCCAATAATTATGAAAAAGAGCATCTGCTGTTGACATGAATTGTTCTTCTGTAATCCCCTGTCTATCAATCATTTTGTGAGATAAATCATGATAAGCTTTAGGTACTGACCTATCAGGGAAAATTTCCATTGCATCAAGGAGCCGATCTCTGCCATATATTGGATCATTTTGCATTGTTTTCAATGGATCATGTCCATATATGACAGCAGCATCATATTGCTTTGAATCGATTAATCTTTTTGCTTCATTGATTGCATGGATAGGACCTGCACCGCTCTTGAATGTCCGCACACCTCCTGGAATAGGTTCTTTCAACCCAAAGATATTGAAATAAAATGAATTTGATGCTTCAAAATAATCAATCAAGGGGTCAATGAACATATATGCAATTTTTTCTTTTGTCCTTTTTTGAATTATCTTCTCAAGAACTCCTCTTGATGAAGAAAGAGGATCTGCAATGTGCCTGTTATATTCAGGAGAATTTAGAGGATAAGCACTTTTCTCATTGCTCATAATTTTATCTGCCGAAAGAATGTAGACCGGTTCAACCATCTGATCCACCTACACAACTGTGACAATGAAAAGATATGCAAGTAGTGAGAATATGATTCCCATACAAAATCCATTGGTCAAATGCCTTATCGCTGTCCTTTCAAACAGCCTTCCGTGAGGTGTCTTTGTCTTGTTCAAATATAAATTTAGCAAGGTAATTTCTTCCATCTTTCCTGACTCTTTGTTCAGTTGAATCAATATGCACCCCTCTTTTCAGTGATATCTGTAAAAATTTAATATAAAATGTGCGAGCATTTTTTTTTCAAAAAAAGACATATTTAAATACAAATTGACATTATTGCAAAAATAATGGTTGAAAAGTTAGATCTAAAAGATAGAAAAATACTCTCTCAACTCGATCTTAATGCAAGGCTACCAATATCAACAATTGCAAAAAACATTGGATTATCCAGACAAGTGACAGAGTATAGGATAAAAAGACTTGAAGATAAGAAGATAATTACTGGATATATACCAATCTATAATTATCCTACTTTAGGTTATCGCAATCTTAGAGTCAGAGTAAATCTCCAGAATCCAAATATGGAAAATGAGAGAAACTTAATTAATTTCTGCAAAAATCATAATAAATTTTACTTTATAGCAAAATATGAAGGTCCTTGGGACTATAGCATTGGTTTTCTTGTAAAAAATATTGATGAGGAAGAAGAATGTCTTAATGACTTACAAGAAGCATTTGGAGAAAACATTTATACAAAATTTGTCAGCTATCCTGCATATGTAACGCATCTATCTAAAAAATTCCTGGCACCAAATGCAAGAGGGATTACTGATTCAATAACTGTTAGAAATTATCCGGTAGTCAAGATAAATCGAATTGAGGAACAAGTATTAGAATCGCTTTTTGGAGACGGAAAAAAGACAATAGTAGATATCTCAAGGAAATACAGTATTCATCCCAAAAAGACAAGATCAATCATTGATTCTTTCCTGGAGAAAAACATAATACTTGGATTTAAGACCCAAATGAATCTCTCTGAACTGGGATACACGCACTACAAAGTCCTTATCAATTATGTAAAATATTCAGAATCTGCAGAAAGAAAAATGATCAATTATCTGAGTATGCAACCAGGAATAATGTATGTGATAAAGCCAATTGGACAATATGATTTTGAATTTGAAATGGCTGTAAAGACAAATGAAAATATACATGCTGTGTTGCAGGAGTATAAAAACAAGTTTTTTAATATAATAAAAAATATTCATGTCTATACTACTTCCAGGATCATTGGATTGATGGATTAGTTAAATCCTTGTAGAATGCAATTCTTACTTTATGATTTCGTTCTCCATATTCTTTGCATAGCAATTCTTTTTTAGTATAGTATCCTTCAGCCTCCATGTTACTAACTAAATCAATAATATTATGTCTTCTCGACTGTGCCAATTTAATTCTAGTTCCGAGAGGTATATCAACTTTTTCATTTTGATCAAGCCTTAAAGTAACATATCCTTGTTCCCGCATTTTTTCTTCACTAGGTAGGTGTCCAGGAGCATCCTCTGCAAGGTCAATTATACCATATCTCTCATAATGGCCATCCTTGTTGATCTTGTGCTGTAATCTTAGATAATCCGGATGAATACCAAGAAGTCTTTCAAACAAAGTCTTCGGAATACCGCCAGTATCAACATATTCTTCCAGTATCTTCTCTTTTTCAATCTCAAGAATAATCACATGAGGAGCATGTCCTTCATACATAAATCTTCTTAAGAACTCCATATCATCAGGTTGATTAGATAGAAGATTTCCTCCTATAAATGTAACTCTTGGTTTATATGATGGTTTAACATTTTCTTCACCAAAAACCTCATAATCCTCTGGACCCATCTTATCCAGATCTATATGATGTGGAATATACTCACTGTCAGGATCCTTGAATTTTTCAGCCAGTTTTATCATACCTTCAGAAAATTCAAGTGAATGAAGCTCATGATTTCCTTTAAATGCCGCATCCATGGCTTCCTTAATTACAGCACCTTTTACCATTGAACCTGATCCAGGATAGACAATTTCCCATGATTCATTGTGAATTTGTGGATCCTTTTCAGCAATAATCTCTTTTAGAGCTGGAACAAATTCGAATATATATTGGAGTTCCTCTCTGACTTTATTTTTGTAGGCTTCAGGATTCTTAATTCTTTCAGCATAATATTTGCTTGCAAGTTCATGAGGCCTATACATATGCTTCATACTGGGGATTAGGTTTGGTTCCCATCCGTTGTCAATTCCTAATTTAATTTCATTATATATTTGGGTTCTAACATCATTGTAGAGTCGTTCTTCTTCCTCAACAACCCTGAAAATATTGTCGGCATAATGCTTTAGATGAGCAGGTGGATCAAATGATAATGTTTCAGGAATTTCCTGCATAGCATACGTTTGGAAATATTGTTTGCTTACTTTTTGTCGAATCAATGCTCCAAAATATGGTTTGATATCATCCATGATATTTAGTGCAAGATCTGTTGTATAATAAAAAAGAGCCATTGATTGCGAAATATTTGACGCTATCTCATACGGTAAAAGATGTCCCAAAGACCTTTCTAGCCTCATAGTATTTGCAGCATGAATTATTAGGTCTTTGATTAGAGTTGCAGCAAGATATCTTTTATCAGAATCCTTAGGTATTGTTGAAAGATATCTATTTGCATATGATGCACATAAACCAGCTAGCACATATCCTGCAATAAAATCCTCTTCTGACTTGGCTGACATTAAATAATCCAAAGCATATGTTGAGGAAGGATCAGATATATCATTTTGCTTCCAAAGAAAAGCTCTTTCCAGATTATTTTCTGCTGGTATTGATACCTCTCTACTAGTCCTAAGTAATTCATCCAAACCAAATCCCTTGAGAAATGTGCTCAAATAATTGTCATGAAATCTTGATTCTAATTTCAAAGGACCAATTACATTATTTTCAAATTTCTGAAAATTCTTTAAAAAAATGTAATACTGCTTATGCATAGGCATATTATGTTTTTCCTTAGGCTCAATCAACTTCAGGTGATTAGCTTTTGCTATTCTTAGAGTATCATGCAGTGTAAAACCTGCTGTTTCATTCATATACTCATTTATATAGAATAAAAACAAGCTCATAACTTCTGCAGATGGGAAAAGGTCTTCATATTCTGCAAAAAGAAATGGAGATTGTTCTGCAGTGGAAATAATTGCATCTTCTCCTCTGACAATATTTCTATCACTAATAACTGCTAATTCTATAAACATTTGCAACATTCCATTTTTTGATAGTGCATCAAGATTCTCTCTAATATATATCCAAAATGATTCTGTATCCATTTTGGCAAGTCTATTCGAGTCAACAGTTTTTCCGAATACGGATGCCATATTCATTGGCATATATTCATGTTCACTAACTCCTAAAACAAGCAAAGAAAGCAATTCATCAATTGATTCTGTGTTTTCTCGACTATCTGTAGATACACTAGTTATTGTGTCATGAACAGTATGAATTAAAGCATCTAATGTAAATCTATGAAATCCAGGTGGAAATGCTTTTTTTCCTCCTCTCTGTTCATCATATTTATCCAAGAAACCATATCCATCTTGTCTGATTCCTTCACAAGCTAATTCATAAGGTGATGATGGAAAATGCGGATTTAGTGTTGATATCATAATTAATTGCTTCCCTCATCACATATATTGATATCCTTCATTTTTCAATCCAAATTATATTCTGTCATCTACTAATCTCTTCCTGTTCTTACAGAATTATTTATAAATCTTTCTATATTTTAACTACTTTGCAATACTAACAGAATAATCCCTAACCTTCCTTATGATATGGCCATATTTGGTACATACCTTGTGACATATTCAATCATCTTGTCCGGGCTGAATAGGTTTGCATAGAATTGATGCATTGCAATTGCAGCCACCTTCTGGTAAGTGTTTAAGTCCTGATTTTTGAACCCAAGTGAATCATAATCTTTGGCAACAATTTTATCATAGTCCCCTTTCAGATTCAGACACTCCCGAATATATTCATCTGAACAAAAATCTATTGAAGGTTTGGCGGAAAAATAACTACCAATGTAAAATCCCGGTATGATTGTGAATGCTTCTCTTTCCAAATCTGTCAAATTACTTGCCTTTAAATTGTTATGTACAGTATTCATATCTGCACTGTATTGGCCAAAAATCTCTTTGCGTCTTTTCGATACTATTGCACTGACACAGAAGTTATGAAACATAATATCTTTTCAGTTTTGCATCTGCCTTTTCACTTGTAAACTTCCAGTCTATTTTTTTTCGTTGTAAATTTCTTTTTGAAGACCAATGTTTGATTTCATTCATTAGCGTTTGTTTGTCTTTAATTCTTGTATCAGTACATTCTGCATCCATGACACTTATTTCAATTTCAGCAACATTAAGCCAACTGGCGTGTACAGGTGTATAACAGTAGTTCCGATTGAAATTTCTTCTCCTCTATAGAGTTTTTTAGAAAAAGATGGGAAAATGTTTATTCTCCCATCACCTTATTATAGT
>JAHIYL010000084.1 GCA_018815145.1 Nanobdellota archaeon
AATAGAAAATTCAATGAACGAGCTTGTGTGCCTTTTTATCTAAAATGGGCTTTACGCCCTTCATGCCAAAGGCATCAGTATATGTGAAAATATTTTCAAGAATCTCCGGACAAGCAAAGCACAGTCCGAGAGAGTTTCAATGTGCTTATGAGAAGATTAACAAAGGTCTTCCTGAAAAATGCGTGAATGAAAAATTTGGTGTAAAGGAAATTATCTATGATCATCCTATCTGCGTCTGTGATAAGGAAGCAAATAAATGCATTTTCGAGCCATGTGAGAATCCACCCTGCTATTATGGATGAAAAATTTATTTGCTCTTAATTGTATACTGAATCTCTGACACAGTGTCCTCTTTTGCTACCTTATCCATGCTTGTAAGGAAGAGAAGTCTATCTGGTAATTTTAAAGTCAGATTGTTTTCTGCGGCAAATCTATACACTTCTTTGTAAGATTTCATGAATTCATCCATATCAGAAGGATGACCCTTATGAACAAGGGATACTACTTTCTCTGCTGGAAGTTTCTTTATCTCATAATCTCCTTTCTCGATAGATCCTGAAACAGGAATGGCGACTTCGAAATCTGCATCTTTTTCCTTATAATCATCATCATAGCAAAGGAGTGTTATTGGACCTATTATCTTTGCATTGTTCTTACCTATAACAGCCATAAGACCATTGGTCAGCCTGTCGATATCCTCTTTATATTTTCCTTTAACTCTTTTGCTGATTACCCTTGTTTCTGGCAGTTCTTTGATAATTGGTTTTTCAGAGTTCATTGTGAATACCTCATTCAGATCTTTTTTCAAAAGGATTTTTTGTGCAGATTTTAGTTTATTGATACTGTCTTGCGTCCTTAATATCTGTTTTTCAAAAAGTCTTTTTATTTTTGCTGCATTTTTTGTCTTCATTATTTTCTTGATATCAGCAAGCCCAAAATCTAGATTGGCCAATGTTCTAATTTTTATTGCTGTATCGATCTGATCAAACGAGTAATACCTGTAGCCGGTAATCTCTTTGAAGCAGGGAATAAGAATCCCTTTCCTGTCGTAGAGTCTCAAAGCTTTCTGTGTCAATTGAGTGAGCCTTGAAAATGTGCTTATTGGTATTCTTGTGTCCACAAACAAGAGATAATCAATAACAATATATAAACAATTTCATCTTCCCCTGGGTCAGAGTTTGTAGAAAAGCATAAATACTCATAATGTTTTATTATCATATGAAAAAGATATCTTTTTTTCTAATATTATTAATTCTGCTTGTACTTACAAGTTGTGACCCGGCTGATTCCTCTACAGCACCAGCCTTACCACCTGAAACACAAGATTCTCCCGCAACAGAAACTCCACTTCCAATAGCTGCCCCAATTTCATGTAATGAAGCTGATGCAGCAAACTGCGGAATAAAAGAATTTTCAGGATGTTTTTGGAACTTAGGATTATCTGCATGCACTGAATTTGATCTACAATTTACTGAAGCTAATGGAATAATCACTGAACTTGTATTCAGTTTCCATGACATGTATAGTGAAGGATGGATGAACGTATTGGCACTGATTGCTGTAAATATTCCAACTGCAAGAATCCATGTAATGGCAAATGGGGGTGAGTCAAATTCTCATATTCCTGAACTGGAGCGTCTTCTTGATTATTATGGAGCAAAAAATGAAATTATAATATATAGCATTCCTTTAGTTTACAATGAAAAAGAAGATGGTTATTTGCGAATAAGCAGGTGGCCAAGGGATCATTTTATGAGATATCTTGTTTATGATGCGACAACTTACAAACATATTAAGACAAAAACAATCTGTAATCCAAAAAATAGATACTATTCATGCTCTGCGACACTTCCGTTATTGAATCAATATCTAATGAGTGAAAAAATTGATATTGAATATCTTCCAACAGATATAATTAATCCTGGAGGAAATATTTTGTTTACTAATAGACATGCAGTAGTTGGAGAATATGTTTATGTAGATAATGAGGGTTATTCAGAAAGCATTATTGAAGCATTTAGCACTATGTTTGAAGATAAGGATATTGAAATTCTATCAGATGTTCCAGATTTATTCAAGCACATTGATGTTAAGGCAGCATATGTCGGTCACAACAGGTTTGTAGTTGGTGATATTGAAATGGCGGTTAGAATAATCAATGAAGATACTGATCCAAAAGAAATTGAGGAGTGGGAAGATCGAATGAAGGAAGAATACAGATTGTTTCCATTTATTCAGACACTTACTGAATTATCAATGGAATATGATGTTAATCTTGATGATTTTGCAAATGATATTGCCGCTCTTGGATATAAAGTTATTCGAATCCCATATTTACCTAACCTTTATAATTTGGAAAATGAACAAAATATAAGAACACCTGGTTTAATATATCCAAACGTAATTGTTATGGTTGATGAAGAGAATCCAATTGATGATCCAACTTTTAAACCCAGAGTCCTTATGCCTACGTATGGACTCAAATCCCTGGATGAGGCTGCAAAAAGAGTGTATGAAAATCTTGGCTTTGAAGTAAGAGAAATTCCGAGCGTCCTTCCAAGCATATATAATGGAGCCATACATTGCCTAACAAATGATATTGTCAGGGATATCTCTCCTTCTCAAGACTTGATAAATAAATACTCACAGCAAGCACCAGATCCAGCTTTAATTCAACAGCAGCTAGAAAAACAAAAAGGTAAATATGTTTATTCTCCTATTGATGATAGAATGAATCTATATGGACAAGAGAATATGGTCCTTGTTTAGACAAATATATATACAGAAAGTTATTTCTTTATCCTATATGA
>JAHIYL010000085.1 GCA_018815145.1 Nanobdellota archaeon
AAAATCTTGGTGTCTTCCCATTTTTTTTGCCATTTTTGAGCTATAGTATTGAAGTCAACCATATGCCAAAAGAATGATAGAGCCTTTTTAAACGTTTTGGGGCTTTGACATTGTCATCTCCTCGTGATATGATTTTCTCTAGCGTATTTGATGAGATTGAGCAGTTTGTTCCTTTTTAGTGGAAGGTGGATGTCTGCTTTTTCTGCGGGTGTTTTTCCTTTGAGTTGCATGTGTGGGTTGATGAAATTATGAATGATTGTTTTGAGGTTGAGGAATGTTTTGGCGTCTTCAAAACTTCCGAGGTGGCGCATGGTTTTGATGCGGTCTTTGATGTCTTGGTTGTATCTTTCGATGTGGTTGTTGTTGTGTTTGAGCCCGTGTTTTTTCAATGTGATTGGGACTCCGAATTCGAGTTTGGCGACACGATAGAAGAGCTTGTTGAATGAGCTTTTGTAGTTGCCGAATTTGTCGCTTACGAAGATGATGAGTTTTCTTTTGCCGATTGGTTTGTGTTTCTCGTCGTGATATCGTTGCAGTATTTGTTTGTAGCACGTGGTTTTTATTTGCTTAAGGAATTTAACGCAAGCAGGTTTTGTTCTTTTTGCAACGAAAAGGTGTGCGAGTACGTATTTGGTTTTATGGTCGATAGCGTTAAGATCATAACATAACTTTTTCTTTACGTGGATGACTTTCTCATCGTAGTGAATTCGTCCTTTTATCGCCGGTTGCACTTTTGCGAGCAGCGGATTTTAAAAAAACAGCATATTTTGACGTCCATGCATTAATTGTTTGTCGTGTTACACGCACAGCATCATGTTGCCACAAATGATTTTGCACCTTCGACAACGACATCCCATCCTCGTGCATGTGAATAGCGCGTACGATGATATTCGGTTTATGTCGCATCCGCTCAAACCCATCGGGTGTCACAAAAACTCGACGACAAACATTGCACCGAAACAACTGTTTCACACCTCGTTTATTATGCCTTTTTCCACGTTTCACCACATCATTCGCTCGACAATACGGACACAAATTCATAGAGGATCACCTCAAAACAGAGAAATATCATAACTACTATATAAATATCACGTTAAATAGACAATGTCCATATAAAGGACATTGGTTAATTAAAAAGACATATATATAAGTTCTTCTTTTTACACTTTGAGGTGAGTTAATTGAAGTGTGAAAGATGCAAGTGCGGGTCAGTTGTGAAGCATGGTTTTGTGAGGAGAAGAGTTGGTTTGACCAGGCGTTATTTGTGTAAGAAGTGTGGCTATAAGTTCATAAAGAATGATGGATTTAAGCAGTATAGGCATGATTCTAATGCAATAACTGCTGCTCTTGACTTGCGGGCTAAGGGTCTAAGTTTGGCTGATGTTGTTGATCATTTGGATCAACATCACAAGGTCAAAATAAGTAGGAAGACCATTCTTGACTGGCAGAGAAAGTTTGGCGAGAAGCTGAAAAGCTTCTCCCAAACGCTAACTCCGTTTCTTGGTGACGTGTTTCATGCTGATGAAATGTTCTTTAAAGTAAGAAAACTGTGGAATTATTACTGGGATTGCATGGACTATTGGACCAAATTCTTGGTTGCTGACCACGTCAGCAACATCAGAGAAGATAAAGAAGCGGTCCTGTTTCTTAACAAGATCAAAAAAGAAAGCCCGAGGCTTCCTTCAGAAATTCACACTGATTGTTCGTACGATTACCCGCCTGCTTTCAAGAAGGTCTTTCCACGACGAAGAATTCACGTACAGTTTCCTGCCTGGAAAAAGAAGTTCAAAAACAATCCGATTGAAAGATTACACAACACCATAAAACAAAGATACAAGACATTTCGTGGATTTGATAACATCAAATCCAGTACAGAATTCTTCGACTTCTACAAAGTATACTATAATTTCATCAGAAAACATACCAGTCTAGGGTTCATCACTCCAGCTCAAGCAGCCAAAATCGAACTAAACCTCGGAAGAAATCGATTCAAAAGCCTAATAGAAAGGCAATGGCCCAAACCAAACCTAATCAGACTCTTCTTAAGTTAACAATGTCCAAAAGCAAAAAAAATATAAAAAGAAGCATCCTTGATGGGTTTTAATGGGTGATGTAGATCCTATCACTGGCTTACCTAAAGAGTTAGGAATCTTTGAGGAGCTTTCTAAGGACGACCAACAGATACTTGTATCTATGGTGAAGAAGAAGTTTGGCAAGAAATACACCATACTTGCAGGCTTTGACGTCAAAGCAACAGATGTCAGGGACTTGAGTAAGAAGCTTAAGTCAAAGTTTGCCTGCGGCGGCACTCACAAAGGAGAGAACATAGAGTTGCAGGGTGATCACAGAGGCAGGATTAAGGGTGTTCTTGTCGAGCTGGGCTTCAAAGGATACAATGTAGATATCAGTTAGCTCTCTTCCAGGACCTGATTCAAGGCTATGATATTTTGCAATGCATATCCAAATCCAG
>JAHIYL010000086.1 GCA_018815145.1 Nanobdellota archaeon
AATAGAAAATTCAATGAACGAGCTTGTGTGCCTTTTTATCTAAAATGGGCTTTACGCCCTTCATGCCAAAGGCATCAGTATATGTGAAAATATTTTCAAGAATCTCCGGACAAGCAAAGCACAGTCCGAGAGAGTTTCAATCTTCTAAAACAGCATTATCATAGGTAGGCATATTAATTCTCCTGACATCCTCTCTATTTTTTGAATCATATATCTTTACATCCCTGCCTAGGACAGCACCCCAATGATCAAATGAGAAATCTTCTTCAGGTGGAATCTCAACAGCTTTGAACAATTCACTTTGCCTGAGAATTGGCATTCTTTCTACTGCTACCCTTGGTCTTGTAGTAAATGGTTTTGTTTTGGTAGGCTGTGGAATGATGATCTCTGTACCATATGGATTCAGGATGTGATAGTTGCCTGGACCTAAATGCGCAACATAGTCCAGACTTGATGCCTTATACTCATGCCAAGTCCTGTCCCTGATTTTAAGCCGCGTTTCTGTAATAGAAGCTATTTTCAGAGAAACCTCTCCATTGAATATATCAGAAACAATATTAGGTGTTAACCTTGTTGAGTTCTCAAAACTATACTCAATTGCTGAGACTGTATGTTCTGAAGCAGTATTATAGTCATCACTTTGTGCAAGATTTTCTGCAAATGACAGCATAAAATCCTGATCTGGTTGTGCAAGTGCTGCCTGAAGAAAGAGTATCTTATCAAGCTGGTCATATCTTTGTTCCTTGTCTGTTTTTTTTGAGATAGCATCCAATGCACTATTGAAATCATCAGGACTTTCATAAAGAATGCTAAGAATATCATAATATCTCTCATCATCAGAGAGATTTCTGTTCAGAATTTTTTCCAGTGCATCTATACTATTTTTGGTAACAGAGGTCATTCTCTCGTCTATGTTGTCATATTATATATAAATGTTTCCAAAAAAATTACTCTAGGCGTATAGAGGTTTGACAGCGTGGAATTTTGTTGTTGTGTAATCTATGGATAATTCACGGTTTTTATATATTTCACTCAAAAGATCATCAGCCAGTGTCGCACTGCCCAAATTTTTAAATCCTTTAAATCTTTCATACTTGAAATTCCTGAAATTTGCTGCTTTGATGGCGCTTTCATATTTGGCCAGATCCTCAACAGCTTCAAGCACATCATATGCTGTCTGATGTTTAATATCTATATCATATTTAGGAAGATTATCTCCCATCCATTTGATGTAGTTGAATCCTTCTCCTGTCCTAACTCCTGAAAGGATATCTTTCAGTAATTTTTCAGCCAGTTCTTTATACTCTTGTTCATCGATTATCTCATCTGAATATCCCATCAGTGGAAGGAATACAGTAACCTGCTCGACAGCATACCTGACACACTCTTCCCAAGGAATCTCTGCAGTTGAACTATATTTTTTATCTGCAAGATCCCGTAATGCTTTTGCGTCAGCAATATCCTCAAGTTTTTCTCCTCTATCAAGTGTGAAGGTAATCCCTTCAGGAGTCTTCAGGATTGTCCTATATTTTCCATCATCACTCTTTCTAAGATTATGGGCCTGATATTTTGAGACAGTAGGATCCCAGAAACTCATCTCTCCACCATGAGCAAGTATTTCATATACATCCCTAAAGAATTTTTCTTTATGTGTTACATGGCATATGGCTACACCGGAAATCATGATGTCAACACTGCCGGCATCCAGGTTTTCAGAGATGTCTCTGAAATTTGAATTTACCTTCTCAATATTTTCAATCCTAAATTCATCCTGAAGATTTTTTTTTGCCTGTTCCATCTGAGCTTTAGATACATCAACAAGGATCAATTTTGTCTTTTCAAGATAATTCTCTGGGATACGTCTCTTTCCGTTTGCATCCGGTTTGCTCAATTCTTTCATATATGCCAGCAGCTGATTGCTTGTTGCACCATCGCCAGATCCAAAATCCGCAATGACCAATGATCCCTTTTCATTGAAGGTCCTGATTATCTTGTCAGTAAGATCTACTGCAATCCTTGCATTCCTATCTGCATAGTTCAAAGTTGAATCCAGTTTTTTATGGCCGGTGCCTGCTGCAGGGTCGTTCCACTCATATCTATAAGATTCATCGCCAAGTTTATGTATGGTCTCTTTCAGTGTTTTACGCAAAAAAAGATATAAACTATCATCTGTTCTGGACTCATTAAGCAGTGTCCTTAATTCATTCTCTTTTTTGAGACTATCATCCATCTTGAGGATTATGGCGTCTAGATTGACAAATGATTCAAGATAATCCGGTACCACACGGGCAAAAGTTCCAAGATTGGAAACTGGATAATCAGAGTTCCAATAAGGATCAAGATATTCTATGTATGGCTCAGCAATCATAGAGAGCTTTTCTCCGCCTGTCCTTCCTCTTGTCTGTTCACTGAATTCCGGATTAGACAATTCAGTAAATATCAGATCAGATAATTCTTTTTGCTCCATTTTCACAGCTTCACCAGATTGACTAAAAATCTTGCCAGTGTATTCAAAAAGATGTAATTGAAAAGCACATTCAGCGAGCTTGTGTACAGTGTCTCAAGAGCATTGAAACCAAACAGGGTCCAACCAATGCCCATTATGATATTGATTGTAATATTTATCACAATGCCTAATGCAACTATCGATGATATGTTTATTGTTGAGGTCAGGATTGCTGCAAGACAGATACCTGCCAATGTGACCAGAGAATAATGTGTTATCTGGCCGACAGCTGCCTGTCCCAAGATATATGCAGAGCAACCTACGATGATACCTATGGCTGGATTAAAGGCAACAGACATGATTATTGTCACAAATGTCACAAGTTCAAACCCAATATACTTGAAATACTGCTGATAAAGAAGGGATGCAGCTCCTATCAGTATCATTACAATGCACCAGAAAGCAACCCTCAAAAAAGGTACAATTACAAGAACAAGCAAAATAGGAAGCACTTTAAGTATATTCCTGTTGACTTTCCATTTTTTTTTTCTGACTGTTCGTCTCATATTTCATAATTGTCTTTATATAGTAGTTATATAAATGGATATTTAAATATATGTTTTTGAAGTTTTATCAGATAGTAATATTTTTATATAATAAGGAAATAATGATGACAAATGGATATAATAAAATTGGACAAAAAGGATAGGCTGATAATCTATGAACTGGATAAAAATTCAAGGCAGTCATATTCCCAGATAGGCAGATCAGTCAAATTATCTAAAGAAGTGGTCAACTACAGGATACAGAGGCTTGAAGAGAACAAGATTGTACTTGGATATTATCTTATAATCAATCATTTTAAGCTTGGTCTGAATTATATCCGGGTTTTTTTTAAGTATCAGGATATAAATACAGAAAAAGAAAAAGAAATCATAAAATACATCAGTGATCTCCCTCAGATTGGCTGGCTTGGAAGCCAGGATGGGATATGGGACCTTGTTGCAGTCTTTCAGGTCAGGACAAATGAGGAATTGAATGATATCCTAAAAAGAATCTATTTTAAGTTTGGCAATTATCTGCAGGACAGGGAAATCACTCCGTCTTTAAGGATATCGCATTTCAAGCATCATTTTTTGCATGGAGTCAGAGATTATTCTTATGATCTGATCGAGGGTCCATTGCAGGACATGAAAATAGATGAGATTAATTACAGGATATTGAAATCGCTTAGCGAGGATGCAAGAAAAAGCATAATCGAGATATCCAACAGTGTAGGAATATCATCAAAAAACGTCATCCATAGGATTAAGAAACTTGAAGAGAATGGAATCATCATTGCTTATAAGACAGCTTTCAATCTTCCGCTCCTGGGTTACCATTATTTTCACATATTTCTGAATCTCAAGGATTCGTCATATGAATTTGAGAAGAAAGTGTATAATTACCTGGCTCAGCATAAATACATCTTCTATATAAGCCAGGCACTTGGAAAAGCTGATTTTGAATTTGAGATAGCCCTGAAATCTCATAATGAACTCTTTGATTTCATGAAAGAATTAAGGGATAAGTTCTATGAGAACATAAAAGAATATTCATCTGTCCTGATATATAAGACTTATAAGATCAATTATCTGCCTTGATCTAAAGAGGATTATAATCGAGCCTCATTCCCGCAGGTTTTCTGAATTTTTTATATAAATCAGGATTTGGTTTTGCTTCAAAGGCGTTGTCCAAAAGCAATCCAAGATCGAAGTTAACATCCTTTGGTTTTCCATCTTGATTAAAGTATGTTAATCTTTGTGTTTTGCCGAATTTGCTCGTAGCATCACAGACAATCCTGGAGACTTCGGCTTCTCTGCCTATAGTAATTATTGATTGAGGAGAATATATATGGCCTATTCTTGTCTGATATTTGCGGCTAAGATACTTCCCGTCAAATATCCTGTTCAGAGTTGGCTTGTCAGGTCTCCTTGATGTGACAAACGAGATCTGTGTGTCCGCATCCACCTGATTTTTCCCAAGCATCAATCCTGCTTCTGCCCTGATTCCTATATCAAATAGATATGACTCATACGCTTGGCTAGGTTTTTCCTCCGGAGTTTTATTTTCATTTCCTGTCCTCATCTTCTTTTCAAGGACAAAATCAGCATAATATCTGGCTGAATTCAACGGCAGACCCAGAAGAATAGATGAGAGATACATCATATAGGCTTCATTCTCAAGTCCTGAGTAGTCAGTGTCCATAGATAGACCCATATTCAACAAGCCTGATTTTTTGCTTAACTGAGGTGTGCCTGCAACACCGATGTGCGCAGTGTCAAAGTAGTCGGATTTATTTAGTGCAGTATGGATATTCTTGAAAAATTGTACCTGTTTATCAAATCCAAAATTGAATGGAGACTGGTCTGCTCTCCAGACAATATGAAATTCACTATCATCTGCATTTCCCAGTCTGTCCGGGTCAGCCTTTTTTGCTGCCTCAATTACTTTTCTCCTCAATGCTGGGTTTGGACTTAGAAGATCTGCTTCTTTGCCTGTTATGCTTCCATATTTTACATCTTTTTCATGTGTCTTAAGGATATTTTTGACATTCTCTGCAACCTGCTTTTCCCACTGGTCAAAATTATAGTCAATGAATACAGGCATATAATCAGGAAATAGCTCTTTGATCTCTGCCAGTTCATGGTTTCCCGGGCCGCTGAAAAGAGCTGCATAGATCTTGTATTTTTTTCCTTTTTCATCCATCACCCTTTCTTCAAAACCTGTCTTTTTCACCTCCTGCCGGATGTAGCGCATGATATCCAGATCATGGTTGCGCAGATGATAAGTAGAGTTCTTTGATTTAGGGTGGATTCCTGTGGCATGATCATAAAGGTAGCATGCATAGCCAGAGTAGCCGCTGACATGAGAAAAATCTATTGTCATGTCTCGCGGTTCAAGTGTATATCTTTTGCCAAGCCTTCTGTTTCCAATGTCAGCTTCCCATATTTTTCTGTCAGTAGGTCTTCGCCTCAGTTTGACACGGGGATGCTTTGGGTCAAGCTTTACTCTGTACCCCTCTTTTCCTTCAACCAGATCTCTTTTGAGTAATTCTTCGCGATAGACCAGTCTTTGCTCTGTATGTGCTACAACCCTGCCATCCAAAATCGAGCAGGGATTCTGGAATATCTGCCTTGCTTCAAGAGCAGTTGCTCTTTGTGATGATTCTTGTTTCAGCTCAATTAAGGATATAAGATTTTCAGTGTAAAGAGCTAGTTCATCAATTGAAATATCTGCAATATGCGTTAAATACTCTTTTATTATCCATATGTTTTGTCTCTCCTGCGTATAATTCATGAACAATAACCTGTCTAATTGATTGAGTCTTTGATTAGATTCAGGATCATCAACAATTCTCTCAAGAGGACTGGCTGAACCGATGATCGGGTGGTATGCAGCTATAGGATCATCTCGGTCAGACAATCGAAGCAGCATTTCAAGTTTTGTTTTGTTCATGTTTGTTTGATTTGTCTTCCATAATCAAGCACAAGATTGTGATTGTAGATTCTTTCACCGTCTTTAAAAAATAGGTTTTTAAAACCTTTTTCAGGACGACGATCAAATGCATTGTTCAATAACATACCAATAGGAAAACTTGGATCTATAGGATAAGTTTTTGACTCAAAATAAGTTATTGCCTTTGGGTTTTGATTTCCAGTTACTCTTTTAATAGAATAGACAATTCTGGTAATTTCAGCTTCTCTCCCCATTGTGATTATTGATTGTGGAGAATACAAGTGACCAGATGAAGTCAAATAATATCCACTCATTCCAATTTTTTTAAATAATCTGCTGAGTGCTGTTTTATCCGGCCTTCTCGAAGTGACAAATGAGATTTGTGTGTTTGTTGGCACTGTGTTTTCTCCCAGCACAAGCCCTTTTTTTGCATAAACACCAATATCATACAGATAATTCTGATATATTTTGCTTGTTTTCTTTTGCTTCAGTCCCAGTTTTTCCTTTTCCAGTCTTATATCTACCATTCCTTCAGGATATTTTTCCTCAAGTACAAAATCTGCATAATATTTTGTTGATCTAATTGGTAAACCTAGAATTATGGAAGATATATACATCATGTATGCTTCATTTTCCAGGTCTGAATAATCAGTATCATTTGCAATACCCATATTCATAAGATGGGATGCTTGATTTACTTGAGGAGTCCTTGCCACACCTATATGAGCAGTATCATAGTAATCACTTTCTCGCAGAGCGGCTTTGATGTTTTTGAAGAACTGTACCTGTTGCTTAAAACCAAAATTAAATGGTGTTTGATCAGACCTCCACACAATATGAACATCCTTATGCTCAACATTATTTGGTAATGCACCACATTTTTTTGCTGCCTTGATAACTTGATATCTCAATTTTTCATTTTTGACGAGAAGATTAGCCTTGCTTCCCTTTAGGCTCCCAAATTTGACGTCTGGCCCAAGAATTTCTTTAACATTATGTTTTACCTGCTGTTCCCAATTATCAAAATTAATATCAACAAATACCGGAATGTAATCAGGGAATAATTCCTTTATCTCACCCAATTCATGATTGCCTGGGCCACTGAAAAGTGCAGCATATATATTGTGCTTTTTTCCTTTTCTAATCTGGAATTCATTTTCATATCCTGACATATCAATCTCGTGGCGCAGATGCCTCATTATTTCCATATCATGCTGCCGCAAAAAGTAAGTTGAATTTTCTGAGTCAGGATGAACACCAGTTGCCAGATCATAAAGATAACATGAATACCCAGAGTATGCATTGACATGGGAAAAATCTAGTACATTTGTTCTTTCTTCAGCAGCGTAGATTCCTTCACCTGATGAAATATTTTCTGCCAGACAACCACTAAAATCTTCTGAGACAGGTCCCAGTCTAACCCTCGGTTGCCCTTTCTTTAGATTAATTCGATAGCCATGTTTTCCTTGTCTTAAGTTACCACTGACAAGTCTTTTTCGGTCAGCAAGTCTTTTTTCAGTATATTCAACAACTCTTCCATCTAGAGCAGAGGCAGGATTATTAAATAGACACACTGTTTCTAACCCTGTCTGAATTTTTGGATTTTCATACTTTAATTCAATTAATGATATCAAGTGTTCAGTGTCCTGAGTTATCTCCTCCAGAGTTCGTTCCTTGATCCTTTTTAAATATAAATCAATCAGATTATATGGAGGAACCTCATGACTGAAAACCATAAACAATAATCTGTCCAGTTGATCTAGTTTGCCGTAGTCTTTTGCTTCAGCAACATATTTGAGATTTTCAAGGCTTGTTTGGGATATATTTTCAAAGGATTCTAGTACATTGACATAACTAGTTGCGGGATTTTTTAGTCCCTTATCCCAATGCCTCAGCAGCCATTCAAGCCTGTTCCTGTTCATTTTCTTTCCTTTGATTTCATAGATATTTACACTTGTAAAATCTGAGGTTTTTGATTTCCAGATCGTCTTTTCTGAGTGATTGCATATGAGAGTAGATGGTCTGAAGGTCTATCTTCTGAAGTACATCTTCGCTAAGCTCATTTAGATTCTTGTCGAAAAGAGTGATCATCCTTTTTAATGAGTCACCACCTTTCTTAGGTTCAATTTTATAGAATGTTGAGTAACCAACCTTGTCAACATGTCCTGTTGAAACTGTTGCTTGTTTTGGGTCCCTATGTATTTCCCGGAAAATCTGTGCAGGGTCCATTATTGAGGTAGTTCCATATAATGCAGCATAGGCAACATTTTCACCATCAATTGGAATTGTGAAATGATATGGCAAGTAATATCCTAATTTTAGGTTCTGGGGAAAATCCATTATCTGTTCAAGCACTTTTACACTGAATTTTGGATCAATTGGCCTGAAATTAGGATTCAGAGGATTCACTGGTGGCTTCGTGAAGTCGCGAAATATTGTATATGGTGGTCTTGACAGACTTTCTTTGTCTATCTCTTCCTGAGTTCTGGTGTCAATTGGATCAGGGTTCTCTTCAAAGTATGTTACAAATCTTGACTTGCCATTGCCATCGTCCTCAACATGATAGAGTATCCTCAATAGTTCTGTCGCTCTGCCGTATGACAGTATGCTGTGGGGCGAAGTAGGGTGGTTGCATGCTGTCTGGTGCGGGTAATTCATAGTATGGGGGATCCATCTGATCTCTTTCTTATGGGGTCTGCCTGAGAATACCATAGAGAGTTCTGTTCCCTGCGGCAATGTCAGTCTATCACTGAGAGTAATATCTTCGTTTGCTTTGGCACCCATATCAAAGCCGAATTTTGTCTTACATCTTCCAGAGACTGCCCTTTTTTTGTTTTTCTTGACACCATGCAGATAAGATGAAGGATAATATTCTTTGACGACAAATTTTGAGAAATATTCAGACTTCCTTATAGGAAGGCCCATCACAATGTTTGCAATATACATCATATATGCATTGTTCTCGATAGCAGAATAGTCTGAATCATTTTCAATGCCCATGTTCCTTCCTGTCGCAACATCCTGCGGAGTCCTCCCGACGCCCTGATAGAACTCGTCCCAATCTTTGCTGTCCTGCATAATCTGATTGAGATTGGAAAATAAAAGTCGCTGTTGGTCAGGATCAAAATTAAAGGCAGTGTGATCGAGTCTCCATACAATGTGGAAATCATCATCTTCAAGCCCCTGAAGTGATTCATCAGCATCTTTAGCAGCTTCAATGACTTTTTTCCTGAGATTTGCATCCTTTTTCAGGAAGTCTGCATCATCCCCAGAGACGTGTCCATAATTTATTGGAACCTCCGAGTCATCATTATTTTCTTCAAATGCGTCTTTTATATTTTGTTCAACCAATGGTTTCCAATCACTAAAATATTTGTCGACAAAAATTGGCAGATGGTCGGGGAAGAGCTCTTTCATCTCCACTATCTCATGTTTTGAAGGTCCGCTTGCCAGAGCTGCATATATTTTGTGCTTTTCTTTTATTTCAGGGTGGTTGTAGTATCCCCATTTGGTCAGTTCTCCAACAATATGCTGCATGAGCTCAAAATCAAGCTTTCTTATGTTGTAGCCTGGATTATTGGTCGCATTGTCATAGAGATGTGTCAGTATTTTCCCTTGATACATTGGTGCATCTATGCCAAGGACCCTTCCCCTTTGAATCACATCATAATCAACATCTTTTCCATCAATTCGTGCAACCCATCCAGTTTCATCATAGCCTTCCTCCCATGGCTGTTTCATGACAATTTCTTCCATTTTTCTTGTCACAACCACCCTGGGCTTATCTTTTGATTGCAGGATTTCCATGCCGCCCGGAATGAACTCTGCATATGGACTGACTTCAGGATCACTTGTTGAAGGTGCATCTATTGATGCCAGAATATTTTTTGCAAAAAAATCATCAATATTTACTTCTACTTGCATTTCATCGTCATAGGATGATGCAATAGTAAGTATATTTTTCATGGCACGAGCAGAATCGACCAGTGGATTATGAAGCTCGGCCCATAGAATCCTGTCAATATATGAAAGCCTTTCCCTGCTGACACTATACTTGTCTTCTTCCAATTTTCGATGCAGTATTGGTCCGACTAATTCAAAATAATTTTCTCCAAATATGTCATCAATAACAGGTCTGTACCACTCAACCATCTCTTTGAGCCATTTTTTTCCAAGTTCTATATTGTTTAGGCCCATGGCTCTTTTATTTGTGCTAGCTCTTGCTGGACTGTATGCACTCTGTCGAGGATGCGGATTTGCATTGATCCTTTCTGGTTTAGGTCTTTTAAGCAAATCCAGCTTTCTTTCTCTTTCCAAAAGCTTAGATATGTTGGAATATGAAGATGCTCTCTGTTCAAGTCGCAAAGCAGTTAAATGATCAGCTTCTGATAAAGAAATTCCAAGAGAGAGATAAGCATTGATATCATTTGCACTAAGTGGTTCTTCTGCACCAAACCTATACTCCATCAAAGAGACAAGCTTTTCAGTTTTTTCCTTGATTTCTTCTAAACTATCATCCGCAAGATGACTAGCATACTCTGAAAGCACTTTCATATCAAACTCATCGTGGATGAATGCCATGAACAAGGCCTTGTCAAGCTGATCAAGACGTTCATCTGGATTTTCAGCCAGAAGCACTGCATCCAATGAACCCTGAAAATCCGGTCCATATATCTGCTGAAAGACTGGTTCATAATACTCCTTTCTGTGCTGGCTTTGAAGCTCATCGGTTTCACTGACATAAACTCTCTCTCCAAGCAGCCATTCAAGGTTTTTTGTGTCCATTTTTTTTCCCGACCCATCACATAATATGCTGTTTCCCTGCCTCATCCTGATATCTGGTTTTGAATGCGGGACCGAGATATTCTTTTTTGTCATTCCTGCTGAAGAAATGTGATTTCATATCTTCAGGATGGAATTCAACAGATGTGAGGAGCTTTGACATAGCCTCCCTTAAAGTATCTGTCTCACTGATATATCTTCGAATAACATTTGTATCAGGTTCAATCATTAAACCATCCGGATTAAAGAAGCTTACAAAAGAACCATCATGGACATGATAGAGGCATCTGAGCATTTCAGCTGATCTTCCCAATGCCACGATGCTTTGAGGTCCTTTTGGATGATTGCATGATGTAACATGAGAATAATCAAGACTTCTTGATATCTCTTTGATCCTGTTTTTGTTCGGTCTGCGGGAGCGTATAAATGATAGTTCAGTGCCTTTGTCAAGCACATAAGAGCCGTCCCTGAAAACATCATAAGTTTCACTGACTGCAGCACCCATATCCCACATATAGTCCCTGCTAAATTTTTTTGGTTTTGGTATATCCTTGTTTTTTCTGTCAAGAAGAAGGTATTGTGCATCTCCATTTTCCTGTACAATGAATTTTGAGAAATACTTGTGCTTTCTGAATGGAATGTCAAGCATGATTGACGATACATATGACATGTAGATTTCATTTTCAATTGCTTTGTAGTCTGTGTCTGATGCCAGTTCCATATTGAATGGACCTTCAGATCCTTTAATCGGATCAGGAGTCCTCGCTATACCTTGGTAGAATTCATCCCAATCATCGCTTTCTGCTATAGCTTTTTTTATGTTTTGGAGGATAATATTCCTTTGGTTTGAATCAAAATTATAAAGTGTATGGTCCATTCTCCAGACAATGTGTATTTCATTTGGATTGGCTTCTGAGGGGATGGCTCCAGAGTTTTTTGCAGCCAGAATCACCTTTTCCCTTAAATCAAGAGACGGATCAAGCAGGTCTGCATCACTTCCATCTACACTGCCATATTTCACATTTCTCTTCAGAATGTCATAGAGATTTTCTTGTACAATCGAGTCCCATCTCTTATTGAATTTATCAACAAAAACAGGGATGTGGTCAGGGAATAATTTATTGAGTTCTTCTATTTCATGCCTTGATGGGCCGCTGGCAAGGGCTGCATATATCTTATATTTCTTATCTGCAAGCGGAGCCAGTTCATAGAAACCAGACATTTTTAAGAGAGATACAATATGGGACATGACATCCTGATCCAAGGACCTTAGGTGGTAGTGTTTATCAAGTGTTGCTTGATTGTAAAAATAAGTAAGCATATCTCCATCATATAGCGGTACATCCAGTTGTTGGACATTGTCCCTGACTTTTGTGGGATAGAAGAGTAATTCATCATCCAATAATGCGCACCAGGCATTCATCAATCTATGGCTGTGTTTTGTTATCCCCTTTGGAAGGAGCATTTTAATATCAGGGATAGTGGTCCCTCTCATGACTGCAACTCGGGGATGTTGTTCATCATATATGATTTCAGTTCCCCCTGTTGAAAATGGGACAGTCACAAATGGAAATTTGTGGTTTGTTGATGAGACAATTATCTTGACCTGCTCACTAAGCATTTCATAATCTGGCCATTTTTTTGAAAACTCTGACAACAGGAACTTGTCTAAATATGTTATCTTATTGCACCATGTAATATGCTTTTCCTCATTAGCATAGGTTAAATGATACCTTTCAGTAATAATTTCAGGTCTTGCTTCTGCCAGGGCTTTAATTATTGGTACATAATCATCCTGAGTGTCAAAAATAATATCAAAGATGGGCTTGTACCATTCAATTAACTGACTGTAGGTTTCTGAGATTGTTTTTTTATGTTCTTTTTTTCTTGATAGAGATAAATCTCTTTTTGGTCTTTTGAAGAGAGAGAGTCTGAGGTCCAGTTCAGGATCATATCTGCTTTTTTCCCATGTCTCTTTTCTAATTTTTTTTCTTTCATCTGTCAGAGCAGAGATAATCTTCGCATATGACGCACCTCCATATAATGCATCATCAATATCTTCAATTGTAAGTCCCGCATCTAAACTAAAATAGTGTTCCATCAGGGAGACCAGTTTTTCAGTCGCATTTCTTATGCTGCCCAGATCATCCCTGCTCAAATGGCCAACATAATCTGTGAGCAGTGACAAATCAAACTCATCATGTATGAATGCCATGAACAGGGCTTTGTCCAGTTGGTCAAGACGTTCATCTGGATTGTCAGCCAAAAGCACAGCTTCCAGCGGGGCTTGATACTGCTGTCCATATATCTGCTGAAAGACTGGTTCATAATACTCCTTTCTGTGCTGGTTTTGAAGATCATCTGTTTCACTGACATAGACTCTTTCTCCAAGCAGCCATTCAAGGTTTTTTGTGTCCATTTTTTTATATTCTGCTATCTAGCTTGATCTCTTGTTGTCGAGCATGATATATAAGTTCTTGGATGATTATTTTTACTATTATTGCCTTACATATTCCCATGACATCTTTTTGATAAATTATTTTATTTTTCTCTGTAACAAATGCGCTACAGCAATGCTTCAGATTCATGCTATTATTTTTCATTTTTCTATAGCTTAAGCTAGCTTGTAACGTCGATAGAAGGAACCTATATATAAATATTTACT
>JAHIYL010000015.1 GCA_018815145.1 Nanobdellota archaeon
CCCCATATTTAATCACCTCTATTATATCTAGTTAAATAACTAGATTTTATTTATATATTTTTCTACACTCTAGTATATATTCAGAATTCATGCAGTATTTATCGAGGAAAAACGCAAAAGTTTAGAAACCGCATCCTTTAAATATTATCAATCATTCTTATTTTTTATATGATGCTAATATCTCAAGAGGTGATCGATTTGCAGGAACAAGTGATTAGAAACATAGAATATGTTGGCTTGAAAGACAGTGAAATTGACTCTTTCACATTCAGCGATATTGAAACAATAATTGAAACACATCTTGGCAAGATTGAAAAGATAGTGGGTGAAGAGACGCATCTCAAGGTCCATATCAAGCCTCATTTCCCAAAAAATTCTGAAAAAGTGCACAAGTATTCTGTGAAGATGCACCTTACATTCAGGAACAATAAATTGTCAATGGGCAATGTCTCTGCATGGGATATTCGGGATGCAGTGCTCTCTGCTATGAAAGACCTTGATACCAGAGTAAAGAAACTTATGAAAGTCTGATTATTTTTATTCTCTTTTTATTCTCAAAAATCAAAAGCTTTTTATGTTAGTGGCTTCACTCTTGTATAAAAATGCCTAAAAAATCAGTCTCAAAGACCATAAAAAAGCCAGTCAAGATTTCTGAAAAAACAACAATAAAAACTTCTAAAAAACCAGCCAAGAAAACTTCAAAACCAAAGGCTGCTTCCAAAAAGCCTGCAAAAGTTCCAAAGCTAAAGGCTGAAAAACAGATAGAAGCAAAAAAACCTGCAAAAAAGATCAGGAACAAGCTGGATGACAAGATGACAGAAGATGTCATCTCAGGTGTCCTTGGTGAAGAGGCGCTTCCTATCTTCTATCATCTTATGGATAAGGAGAAAGTCTCTGAATTTGAGATTGCAGAAGCAATAAAAAAGGATATCCACATCACAAGATCTCTTCTCTACAGATTTTTTGAGCATAACCTCGCGACTTTTATCAGGAGAAAAGACAAACAGAAAGGTTGGTATGTATGCTATTGGGACTTCAAGCAGGAAGAGGCTATCCACCTCTTCAGGAAAATGAAAAAAGAGAGGATAGAAGCACTTAATCAAAGGATTGAAAGAGAAAAGACAAATGATTTCTACATGTGCAGGAATGCATGCAAAAGGGTAGATTTTGACAGAGCTTTCCAGATACAGTTCAAATGCCCTGAATGTGGTGACCTTTTGAATCCATTGGATAATTCCAGAACAATAGAATTTCTGGGTGACAAGCTAAACGAACTTAAGAAAGATTCCAATTAATCATTGACTGACCGAACCCAGCCCAGTGTCTTTTTAAGACCATTCTCAAGATCATGCTTTGGTTTCCAGCCAAGCACTCTCTTTGCCTTAGCAGAATCAAGGTAATTCCTGAACAGCTCTCCTTTTCTGGCTTCTCCGTATATTGGTTCACCATCAAAGTCAGTCAGGGTTTTGAGAACAGAAAATAATTGATTGACAGAAGTCGGGATTCCTGTCCCGATATTAAACGCTTCTCCGTCACCTTTGGTCATTGCAAGTACATTGGCATCGACAATATCCTTTACAAATACATAGTCCCTTTCCTGCCTGCCATTGCCAAATATGGTAGGTGCCTTTCCCCTGAGCATAAGCTTTGAAAATATTGCTATGACTCCGGCTTCACCTTTTGGATCCTGGCGCGGGCCATATACATTGCTGTATCGCAGAGATGTACTTTTGAGACCATATACTTTGGAAAAGAACCTCAGGTAGTATTCACCTGTTGTCTTTGATATGCCATAAGGTGAAAGCGGATCAAACGGCAGTGTCTCTTTTGCAGGAAGCTGTTTTGGATCACCATAGACGACTCCTCCACTGGAGACATTGATCACTTTTTTTACTTTATATTTGACAGAGTGTGTCAGAATATTCAAAAGGCCTATTATGTTTGTCTGTGCATCCTTGATAGGGTCACTCACAGAATTGACAACACTTATCTGGGCTGCATGATGGTCAACAATATCCGGTCTATGTTTTTTAAAGATTGTCTCAACATTCTTGTCTGAAATATCCAACCTATAGAATATTGCTTCCTTATTCAGGTTTTCAGTCTTACCTGTTGAAAGGTTGTCTATCACAATCACAGAATGTCCAAGAGAGACCAATTCGTCCACAAGATTGCTTGCAATGAATCCGGCACCGCCGGTGACAAGTATTTTCATATGTTTTACATAATTTGTGAATTGATATATAAAATCTTCTTTTTCATACCTTAGCTATGGACTTTCTCTGTCTCTACCACTGTTCCCATCATTTTTTTAAATACTAAGTATTTTCTCTATTTTTCATAGTAAAAGATAACTACTTAATTCACTAAATGGTGATAAAATGGATTCAAGAAAAATACAGAAATCAGGTACAACACATTATGTGTACCTTCCGGCAAATTGGTGCAGAGAGAATGAAATAACCACTGATTCAGTTGTTACACTGGAGAAAAATTCAAAAGGTGATCTCATCCTTCATCCAAAGGAGGTCAAAAAAGAGATGTCGATACTAAAGATTGACCTGTCACACCAGTCAGAGGAAGCAGTGAACAAGCTTATCATAGCTTCGTACATCAATCCGGTAAAAAGCTTTGAGATTAATCTGGAATCTCCTCTAAGTTCCCAGCAGGTTTTAACACACAAGAAGCTTCTGGGAGGGATGGAACTATTTGATTTTGAGGATAATAAGATCTCATGCCAAACTTCTTTTTCCCTTAAAGATCCTGATATGCTTCTAAAAAATATGATCAGAAAGGTCAAGGGCATCATCATGCTTATAAAAAAACAGGATGTTCCTGAACTGATTGAGCGCTATGAAGAAGAGATTGATAAGAGCAATCTTCTCATACATAAGGCAGTGATAAGTTCCTTCATGTTCAAAAGAGCCTCCAGACTAAGGCATATCGATCTTTTCTACCTAAGTCTCATTTCCAGGATGATAGAACAGATTACAGATTATCTCCTGTGCCTGGATTCTGAGGATGGGATTCTTGATGATTTCTACTCAGCCATAGAGAAGATAGAGTCTTTGATTGAATATCTGAATCAGGATGATGTGATGAATTTGATTGAGCAGATTACAGATCTTAAGGACGCCAAAGGGGGAAAAAACGAAAGCTTTATTTATAAGCGAATAATAAACCTCTTGGACCACATAACAGAGATACTCTCGGACTGGCTCATCACAAACAAGGTTGATGATTAGCAAAGTACCTATTTTCGAGTAAGATTTGGTCTATAAGAGAGGTTGTTGAGTTGATATATACTTAACCTGAATATTTCAGCAAAGATAAGAGAATGGACAAAAATGGCAAACGAAAAAAATCCCATTGAAGAAATAAGGCATATTGAAGCAAAAACAAAAAAGATAGCTGAAGATGCAATAATTAAGCGAGACCAGAAAATTGTCAATGCAAAGGCAGAATCCTTGGCTCAAGTAAAAAAAGAAAAAGCAAGAATTGACAAAGATATTGGTATTGATACAGAAGAGAAGATGAAGAAAGTCGATGAAGAAGAGGAAAAAAAACTTTCCGAATACAAATCTTTGCTGAGGAATAGATCAAAGGATGAGAATTCAAGGATAAAAAAAGCAGAAGAGTACATCACCGGAAAATTGGATGAATTAATTTTTGAATGATATTGAGGAAGACAAAATGCTTGAAGCTGAACGGATGAAAAAAGTGACTTTGATCGGAGCAAAGACAGATATGAAGAAAGTGATTGAGAAACTATATTCACTTGGCAATTTTGAGATAACTGAATATTCTAAGAATCCGGAAGATGCAACATTTGACATCGGAGAACCATTTGAGGAGGATGAGCTTTATTCTGAGCTCTATGTCAAATTGCAGGCTGTCAAAGCGTCACTGAGAATTCCTGATTCAATTGTGCTCGAGAAGATATCAGAAAAAGATGGTATAACAAAGGTCCGGCAGGAATTGGAAGAAATATATGCGCAAGTGAAAATATATGAGAACAAGCAGGACCATTACCTTAAGGTGCTGAAATTGCTGACTCCCAAGAAGGAGGAACTTGCATTGAAGAAGATCATGGATTTTGTGCCGTTCAGGAATGACAAGACAAATCATGTTCATTATATTGGGTTTGTCCAAAGAAACAATGAACACCCAATAGAGGACGAATTCCAAAAAATTATGCCAACTTCTGATTATATGATTGACAGTTTTGAAGGCCTCACTCTTGTTGCTGTCTCAATAAAAGAATCTGACCAGATAAAGATGAATAAGCTCCTGGATGATTATGATTTTGTTGAATTGGATCAAAAAATTAGCAAAGCAACTCTCAAAAATACTAAGTTTTCTCCAGCAAAAAAATATCAGAATATCAAAACTATATCCATCTCATTGAAGTCAAAAATTACCGAAATACGTAGAGAACTCAAAAAATTGGGGACAAAAAATTCCCAATTTTTGGCCGCAGCTGATGAGTATTTGAGAGAAAACATTGACCAGTTTGAAGCACCTCTGAAATTTGCCACATCGGACCACACTTTTGTCATCCGGGGATGGGCTCCTGCAAAGGAGATCGTCAACATAAAAAAATCACTGATTGCCATTACAAAGGGCAGGATTTTTTTTGAAGAATCAAAGATAGAGAAAAAAGACAGGATTCCGATAAAACTGAACAATCCAAAACATGTTCAGCCTTTTGAATTCTTCATGAACCTCTATACTTTGCCCAGCTACAAAGAGATCGACCCGACAGCAATGATGTTCCTGACATTTCCGCTATTTTTTGGATTCATGCTTGGAGATATTGGCTATGGATTTGTGACGCTGGCTCTTTTCACTATGCTCAAGAAGAAGATGCCAAAAGCAAAAAGCATCCTGAATGCTTTTATTGTCGCATCACTTTCTACAATCTTTTTCGGATTTTTATTTGGCGAACTATTTGGGCTTGAGGAATTTGCCATAAATAATGTCCAGTACTATCTGCCTCACGTTCTCAGCCGTAGTCATCAGATCCAGGATCTTCTGTCAATCGCTGTGATGATAGGTGTTGTCCACATACTAATAGGCTTGATTGTAGGATTCATCAATGTAAAGAATGCACATGGTTTGAAGATGGCTATCCTCGAAAAAGCCGGTTGGATGATGATCCTGCCATTGATAATATGGCTTTTGACAAATTTCCTTGGAGTAATAACCGGAAGCATTGCAGAACTGCTCGGATATATAATGCCGCCTCTTCCTGTAGCCATAGGACTATTTGTGATAGGAGCTGTCTTGACAATAATAGGAGAAGGGGTCATCGGACTCATTGACGTATTATTCCTCTCGATAATGTCCAATATCTTATCCTATGCCAGGCTGATGGCAGTAGGTTTGGCATCAGTCAGCTTAGCGGTAGTTGTCAATGATCTGGCCGGTCAGATGTTCAGTTCAGGACCAATTGGTGTAATTGGAGGTATCCTGATACTGGTGATTGGCCATACAATCAATATTGCTTTGGGCATCCTAAGCCCATTCCTGCATTCACTCAGGCTTCATTATGTTGAATTTTTCTCAAAGTTCTATAAGGGAGGAGGGAAAAAATTCATCGCTTTTGGAGCAAAAGAATAGTGCATAATAACTAGACTCATATTCAGAAGAGAGACATAAACAAATAAAATGATTCAGATCATTAGGAGGTAAATAAAATGGTTGATATAGGAACAGGACTCGTAGCTCTTGGTGCATCATTGGCACTGGGGTTATCAGCAATTGCATCTGCAATTGCAGAACAGAGCATAGGTACTGCTGCAGTTGGCGCTATGGCAGAGAAAGAAGAACTATTCGGTAAAGGGCTTATCTTGACAGTTATCCCGGAATCACTGGTCATCTTTGGTCTCGTCGTTGCAATCCTCATCATAGGTCTTGCATCACATTAGTGCCTGAAATTCAAGATAAAAATGGGAATAGAAGAAATAAGGGAAGATATAATTGGAAATGCAAAAAAAGGAGCAGATTCAATACTCAAAACAGCTGAAAAGGAAAGAGAGAGACTTATTTCTCAGGCTAAAAGCGAGATAGGTGAATACAAACGTCAGAAAACATCTTCTGCAGCAGAAAAAATAAATGCTTATGAGGGAGTCAAAAGAGCTACTGTGGAGTTTGAGAAGAAAAAGATATCAATGTTGGAGAACAAAAGACTCTTGTCCAAAGTATCTGCCGAATCTCTGAAGGCTGTAGAATCCTTTGATAAGAAAACACGAAAAAAACACCTTGCAAAGCTATTGGCAAAGGCACGCCGGAAGATAACCATAGGCAAAATCCTCTGTAACCCAAAAGATAAGGATATCATTGGATTTCCCAAAGTGGAATCTGCAGATATACTTGGAGGTTTGGTTGCTGAGAGCAAGGATGGTTCAGTCAGGATTGATCTGAGCTATGATACTCTTTTGCAGGATGCCTTTAATAAAAATCTTAAGCATGTTTGCAAAATATTGTTTGGATAAGATGAAAAAGCCAAAAAAAATAAGGTTCAATCCTTATGCATTTGCACGGGTTGCAGTCATGAGGTCTAAATTGTTGACCAGGCATGACTATAATAAGCTCCTGAAGATGGAATTGGCTGAGATCACAAGATTCCTTGCTGAAACAGAGTACAGGCAGGAGATCGAAAAACAGGCAATCAAATATCAGGGAACAGAACTTCTGGAGATTGCACTCCTTAAAAATATATCCAGGACATTCGTTAAGCTTATGAAAATAAGTGATCTCGGCCTCAGAGTGCTCATATCAAAGTTCCTTGGTCATCAGGATATCAAGAATCTCAAGACACTTTTCCGAGCATATGCCAAAGGAGCTGAGTTTGCTGAAATCGAGCAATTGCTGGTAGATTCAGGAAGCCTGAATTTAGAAGAGATGCAGAAAGCGCATGAATCAAAAGAATATGAGAGACTGTTGCATAGAATCCCTATTGATGATATTGCCCAGATGAAGACTATTCTTAATGAGTTCATTGAAGACAAGGACCTTTTTGTTGCTGAGAACAAATTGGACCGGCTGTATTATTATGATCTGCTGCAATACACAAATACACTTCCTTCATCTTCAAAAGTATTCAAAGAATTCATCACAACAGAAATTGACATCCTCAATATCAAGAATCTGATAAAGTTCAAGAAGAATGACCTTCCGGAAGAAAAGATTAAGGAACTTCTGATCTTTTCGGGCCGTGTGCTGGGCAAAAAAAAATTGGAATTGATGTCAGAGACAAGCGGTCTTCTCCCTGTACTTGATCTTTTGGAGAAAACTATCTATAAAGGACCTATTCAAGAAGGGCGCAGAAGATATGATGAATCAGGTGTTCTTGCGTCATTTGAGCTTGAGCTTGATTACTATATGCTCAAAAAAGCAAGATCACTTTCAACAAAATTTTTGCTGACACCGGATGGCATACTGACATATTTGTTTTCAAAAGAGACTGAGATAAAGAACCTATTGATGATAATCAAATCAAAAGAGCTGGATATGGATGAAAAATTCATTGAAGGCCATATACTTGCAGGGTGAAAAGACTTTGAATATAGGCATAATCGGAGGAAGCGAATTTACTCTAGGCTTTGAACTGACAGGCATACGGGATATTGTAAAAATTCCTGACAAAACAGATGGCAATCAGGTTGTGGACATGTTCAGGGAAATCATATTGAAAGAGAATATTGGTATACTTGTGACTGATGATAAGACAATGGATATGATCCCTAAAGAATTTCATGAGATGCTTGAGAATGCTTCAAGACCGGTATTGGTCATCCTGTCTGACAAAGGACTGAGCTCAAGCCTCTCAGATAGGATAAAGAATTCGCTTGGAGTGACAGTCTCAATTTGATGATGATAATTTGAAATATAAAAGAATAACAAGGTGTAAATAATGGTGAAAAATCAAGATATCGGAAAAATATACAGGATCTCCGGTCCGGTTGTCATTGCTGAAAATATCTCTGCAAGGATGTTTGATCTGGTCAAAGTGGGAAATGAAAAACTGATGGGTGAAGTAATCCAGATAGATGGTGACAGGACTACAATCCAGGTATATGAAGATACATCCATGGTCAAGCCGGGAGAACCTGTTGAAAATACAGGAGAGCCTCTTTCTGTTGAACTGGGCCCGGGCCTTCTTTCAAGCATCTATGACGGAATCCAGAGACCTTTGCCAACACTTATGGAAGAGATGGGAGAGTTTATCAAGAGAGGCGTTACTGCAAGCGGACTTGATCAGAAGAAAAAATGGGATTTTAAGCCGACAGCTAAAAAAGGTGAGGCAGCATATCCCGGAAAAGTGATCGGCTCAGTCGAGGAGAAAGAAGGAGTCATACATAAGATAATGATACCGCCTGATAAAGGATTTACAGGCCAAATAAAAGAGATAAAATCAGGAAAATTCAA
>JAHIYL010000087.1 GCA_018815145.1 Nanobdellota archaeon
CGGGTTCTGTTAAGCAAGGGCAGGATGCAATAAAACATCTTCAAGGTTAGCAGATATAAATATGAGAGGAATTTTAAGAAGAAAAATGGTAAAATTAGATCATCCAACACAGTCATTGGACAATATGATTTTTCAATCTAGTTTTAGTTCTTTGTTTGTCGAAACAAATACAATGCATAGAGGTTTTGTTGAAGCTGGTGAAAAAGGACATTTTCTGCGGTATGCTATGCAAAAAGTGCCGGATTTTTTAGATGATAGGCTTTTAACTGGCTACAGGCGGCTGAATGGGCCTGAGGATATTGAGTTTCCAGAATCAGTGTCTATTGATTCTCTTGATTATTTGACAGTCTGGATTGGAGAAAATAAGGGGGAAAGAGGAAAAGATTCAATTGTGATATTTAATGCGAGGCAGATGAATCTGTACAGGTTTGATGTACAGGATACATCAATGACACAAGAAGAATTTGGACATCTAGTATATGGTGTTATGAGGGCATATCCAAAACATTATGATTCTTGGGGTAAAGTGTTTAAGTTGTTTGGTCCCTATGCTTTTTCAGACCAGGATGCAGATAAGGCAGTAAAGGATGCAAAACGATGGAATAGAGGATTTGGTGGGTTGATGGGTTTATGTGTTGGATTGATCCCTCCCAGTTTATATGCATTGACTATTCCAAGATTAATAGAAATGGGACAAGGACCTAACGGATGGTTGTCTACTTGCCTTTGCGCAGTTCCAATAGTTACAACAATCTTGGGTGCATTAGCAGGTAATTATTTTACTAACGAAGAAACTGCAAAAGAACAAGCTGAACATAAAGCAATGTTGAATCACAATGATATCTGGCAAAAGGATAGTTATTTTAAATACAGTTTTGATGTTGGCCCTTCGATAAAATCAAATATGCAAGCTGTTGACTATCTGCAAAAAAAAGCAATTCAATAAATTCTTCTTTTAACAACTTTTAAAAATTCATTATGGTTTCATTCTCTTTGATGGATGAAAGAACAGTGCTTCGGCAGCCGATATGCTGCATCGTCGGTCATGTTGATCATGGGAAGACAAAGCTATTGGATAAGATAAGGGGTACTGCTGTGCAGACCGGTGAAGCAGGAGGCATTACTCAGGCAATAGGTGCATCCATAATTCCTCTTAAGACAATCAAAGGCATCTGCGGCCCTCTTTTAGGAAAAGATGCAAATTTTTCTATTCCCGGTCTACTTTTCATAGATACACCGGGCCATGCAGCGTTCACAAACCTTCGAAAGAGAGGAGGCAATCTTGCTGATATCGCGATCCTCATAGTTGATGTCAATGAGGGCTTTAAGCCGCAGACAATAGAGTCGATTGAGATATTAAAATCATTCAAGACGCCGTTCATTGTAGCTGCAAATAAAATAGACCTTATCCCAGGATTCAGAAAGATAGAAAAACCCCTTGTACAATCTATACCGGAGCAGGATCCTTTTTTTCAGGAGAAACTCGATACCAAGATATACGAGCTTGTAGGAAAACTTTCAGAGTTCGGGCTTGAGAGTGAAAGGTTTGACAGGGTTGAGAGCTATACAAAACAGATTGCGATTATTCCTACTTCAGCAATAACAGGTGATGGGATCTCAGAGCTGCTCATGGTCCTTGTTGGCCTTGCCCAAAAGTTTTTAGAGAATAATATCCGGCTTCATATCGGAGCAGCTGCAAAGGGGTCTGTCCTTGAAGTCAAAGAATCAGCCGGTCTTGGAAAGACAATGGATGTCATAATATATGATGGCATCTTGAAACGGGGTGACAAGATAATGATAGGCGGTCTTGAAGAGCCCATTGCAACAAAGGTCAAGGCATTGTTCGAGCCAAAGGAACTATGTGAGATAAGAGACAAGAAATCCAAATTCTGCGCAGTTTCAGAGGTAAAGGCAGCCACAGGAGTTAAAATTTCAGCGCTAGGCATTGATGATGTCATTGCCGGAATGCCGCTTCGGAGTTATACAGATTCTGAGTTTGAACAGGTCAAAGCAGATATACAAAAACAGGTGCAGGAAGTGCTTGTTGAGACAGACAAAGAAGGCATTGTCATCAAGGCAGATACTTTAGGCAGCATAGAGGCACTTACTCTTCTTCTGAAAGAAAAAGACATAAGCGTCAGAAAGGCAAGCATAGGGAAGATAACAAAAAAAGATATTATGGATGCAGAGACTGGATATGAGAAAGACCCTTTGAAATCAGTTATACTGGGCTTTAATTCTGAAAGAGAAGCAGATGTGTCTTCTACTGATAAGGTTAAGATAATAACAAACAATATCATCTATAAGATAATTGAAGAATATGAACTATGGGTAGAACAGACAAGAAACATAATGGAAGCAAAGGAATTGGATCAATTGACAAGGCCTGCAAAACTGAAACTCATGCCTCAGTTCCTTTTCAGGGCAAGCAACCCCGCAATAATCGGAGTTGATGTTTTGGAGGGAAAGATTAAAGTCGGAGCAACTGTGATGAAACCTGACGGGACACAAGTTGCAGATATCAGGAGCATCAAGGAAGATCAGGACAATCTTTCTTCTGTCACCAAAGGGAAACAGGTGGCAATGGCTTTTGCAGGAGTGACAATAGGAAGGCAGCTGAAAGGAGATGAAGAGCTGTACAGCTACATCCCTGAACCGGAATTCAGGAAAATAAAGGATAAGGCAAAATACCTGAGCAAAGGGGAAATGGAACTCATGAAAGAGATTGCTCAGATAATGAGAAAAGAGAATCCGGTCTGGGGTGTGTAGGTGACATATTATGCAAACCCTTGAGATACTTAATAAGAAACAAATAAAGGAGATATCAAAACTAATTGAATTGCAGTGGGATGCATCATTTGATTTTCATAAGTACGCTGTATTTTATAGTGTTAAAGATAAGATTTTTCTGATCAATAGTGAAGTCACACAGATCAATTTTGATGAACTTAGGGTCAATACGCTGGGGACGTATTTTGGTGAGAAGGCAAAAGGAGAGATAAGATTAAGTATTGAGGGTTCTCAGATGGTCGGCCCTTCTGCAAAAAAGAATGTGCTGGAACTTTCAGATTCTGAAGCTGATTCATGGATGCAGGGTAAGGATTTTGATGTTGATTCTGATCTGAGTGGTTTTGTGATAATTAAGAATAATGATGATTTTTTAGGCTGCGGAAGGGTTTCAGGGCAGAAGGTCTTTAACTATGTTCCTAAGGAAAGAAGAGAAAAACTTGAAAATTAGTTAGATCAGAAAAAATTCCAGATTGCATCGCCTACCTGGTGCAGGTTCTTGACCACAATCCCTTTTTCTAATGCAAGGATATCTTCACCTGAAAGCAGTGCTTTGCCGACTGCCAGCGGCTTCTTATTATTAATGTCTACAATAGAGACAATATCATTGATTTCTATTCCTTCGTCTACATCGACAACACCGGGGCGCATGATATCAGCTCCTTTGACCACAAATTTGACTGCACCCATATCAACAGTGATCTTTTTCAGGAAATTATTTTTGACTATAGCTTTCAATGTTGGAATCAATAGGCTGTCAATATAGAAAAACATTGGTTCCTTGTTGACAAGTATAATCTTTTCATCAGCCAATTCAACTGTATCCTTTTTGTTTACAATATCCTCAACCTGGAAATTGATTCTTATTTTATCAATAAGTTCACGTACTTCCTTGTTTTTCAGATGCTTTTTTGATTTCATTTATTTGAATTCAACAATTGCTTTATTTTCTGGATTTTTTAATTTTTCTATAAGTTTTCTGTCAAGATCCTTTGCAGCCTTAGTGCAGTTGATACCTAGTGTTCTCTTGCTTAAAAAACCGGTCTTTCTTATGACTATCTCATGATCATCATCAAAGTCAGGATTGATTTCACAGAAGACCTCATCAGAAATATCTTTGATCTTAATGATGACCTTGAATGTCCTGTTTTCTTTGATGAATTCTTTTATCTTTTCAGTATCAAAATCAGATTTTATTCCTACTATGCAGTCTCCTGTCCTGGTGACATAATCCTCTTTTGTGAATTCAAGAGTATTCCTGTGCATAGCAGTTATGTTCTTATGCCCAAAAATAGAAAAAAAAAGCATCCTATACCTATTTTTTTTGTTCTTTTTTTACAATATCTTCAATAGGTTTGGAATCAGCATTGGTCTTGGTCTCTTCAGCCATCTTCTGCAGGTCAACGCCAAGTTCCTGAAGTGCTTTGACATGCATCTGCATCAACTGCTCTACAATATTTACAAGCTTAAGGAACTCCTGCCTTTCCTTTGCCAGTGTGGATAAAGCCCCTTTGTGAAAGCCTATCTGTTCTTCTTTACTTGCATTTTCATTTTCAACCATTTGGATAATCACCTGTTTGCAAATATAATCATATAATAGATTGAATAAGAAATGTCAGAATATATAATTGTTTTGGAAAATAAAAAAATAATATGATGCAATAAGCACCTACATCTTACCTATCTTGAACATATTTGTGCTGCATTCAGGACATACTCCTTTAACACAGTCCCTGCCATTTGCCATATGATCAGCATGGGCTCCTTTGATATCTCTTTTTGTTTTGCATTTCATGCAATATCCTTGTACCATTTTATTAACACCTCATATTTTGATATTTTAGACTGAATTTGATTCTTTTATCTTGGAATAATACCTGGGGATTAATAAAATTACCCTTGATAATCACTGTTTTAAAGAGCCAATGACCAATGTTTGAGCTGATAAATATTTATATGCAATAAAAAATCCAATATCTTGTGGATAAAAAAATGGATAGAAAACAAAAGCTGGTTGTTCTGGGCATCATTGAGGATAAAGAAGGCAGAATCCTGGTTTCTCAGAGAATAGATGCAAAGATTCCAAAAGCACATCTGAAGTGGGATGTTCCCGGAGGTACGAATGAATTCGGAGAATCGCTTAAAGAGACTCTGCAAAGGGAGATTGAAGAAGAAACAGGTTTGCATGTTGAGACACTGGAGTTACTTCCTGATTGTGTTTCAAAAGAATGGGAACATATGGAATATTTGCAGCATACATTGGTTTTCTGCTATCATTGCAGATTGATTGATGGAAAAATGCACCTGAATGATCACAAAATTAATGATTTAATATGGGTTTTTCCCAGAGAGGCACAAAAACTGGATCTATTGCCGACAACAAAAGTCTTTATTGACTTATTCTGCAAAAATAAATAAGTGTGGGGATAGGGATTTGAACCCTAGTAGGCACTAAGCCAATAGATGGCCCTCGAGAGCATATCATAGGTTCTAAAACCTCCTTACTTGACGACTTGAGTTTGGATTTATTGAGCAATTTTACCCAATTAACTATCCCGTTTGGCCACTCCGGCATCCCCACGAGAATATTAAGGGAGAATAATAAAAAATATATAAACTTAACCAAAAAGAAAAATTTAAGCTATATTTCTAGCTCATCCTTGATATTTCCTGTTCAATCTCTCTCAACTGAGTGTCGAGTTTCTCAATGGCAGTCATCTCTTTCAGTGTCTTTGGCTTTGGTTTTTTCCTTCCAACCTCAATATTTTCCTCGGAAATAGCCCTAAGATGTGTTTGCGGAAGTTCTGCTCTGAGTTTGGCAAAAAGAAGGTCAAGTTCTCTTATGACGGTCTTTAATTGCTGGATTCGCTTTATCTTGATTTCTCTGATATTTCTGACATTCTCAAAGGACTGCATATTCTGGACTATCTCTCTGGAAGATTCCAATATATTTCTTCTCAGGTCAACTGCATTATTTATCCCGACAAAAAAGCCGTCTTTTTGTTCTGCCATTGGTTTTCAAATTCTAAAATTTTGGTTCAAATAGTGTCTGATCAATGAAATTCAATTTTCTCTCAACATCATCAAGGCCATTCTTCCACAATTCCAGTTCTGAATCTTCTTGGTTCTTCAGGTCATTGATCTTCCCAAGAAGCGCTTTTGTCTCTTTTACTTTTTCCTTGATCAGTTGGATTATGTCAAGAATATCCTTATATTCATCGATTTTAACAAAAGTATTGGTTCCCTGTTGCATAATTATCCCTCTTAATCATTAAATAAAGTCTTGTCAATATAAATAAATTTCCTCTGCATGTCTTCAAGGCCTTTCTTGTATTCAAGATATTCCATATCCATGTTTTTTTTCAGGTTCTCGAGCCTGAAAATTATCTCTTCAGATTCTGTTACAGTGTCTTTTATGTCAATGAAATTATTCAGCATCATCCGATATTCGTCTGTCCTGACAAAGATTGGTTTTATCGGCTTTTGATGCCTTGAATATGAAAAGGATTCTTCTACATCCCTCACCTCGGGATGTTTGCTCAGATATTTGCTCTCCAGTTTTTCCAGTTCAAGAGGTGATATTTCACTCCTCAAATTTGGTGGTGGTTCAGGGATTTGGATACCATCTGATTTATGTGATGTTCCGATCATATTCTCGGTTGGTTCCGGCTGTGGAATTGAATGTCCATATTCATGTGTAGATGGATTGTTTGGAAATTCAGGAAGTTCACTTGGAGCAGGTTTTGCAGTCTCACCAAATGGTTTTGGTTTGAAAGGTTCGTATGGATGACCGATTGACATTGGGTTGTCAAATCCAGGTGTCCTGTTCTGCATATCTGAGTGATTCATCGGTCTTTGAAGAGGCGGTGCAGAAGGATGCGGTTGAATAGGTGGTGAAATTGGTTTTGCTCCTATTATGTTGCTTGGCATATTTGATGGAGGGTCTATCCTTGGTGCCCCTGCAAATTCATATTTTGTTGGTGAAGGTATTGATGGACTGTGTGGTGGTGAAGAAGGACTAGGATTCTGAGGAGACATTGCCATCTTTTCTAGTGGAGGAGGGGGAGGCAGGCCGCTTGGTGCTGTGTGTACATCAATCGGGTCTTTTGAATCATGAAGAGGTAGAGGTAAAGGCAATGATCCGGATTTTGCACTAAATGGCTGAGGTACTGGCTTATTCTGTTGTTTATTTTTTGTTGACTTATTAAATAGACCCATCAATTATCCACCTTGAAATGATAAGTATGTTTACCTTTTAAAAGGTTTTTGCGTAACTGCCCAGAAGTATCACAAAAGATATTTTTGGATAATGGTCGGAAAGAGATTACGACACGTATTTAGTTTTGAGGATGTAACATGAGTCAATTGATCATATGTCCTGAAAAATAATTTTTTATCCCAAATTTAATTTTATTTATCCCTTTTTAGATTTTTTTTTAGTAATATTTATATTTTACATGTATTTTTACTAGTAAGTGCTGATGCGGGTATTGATGTCCTTTCTTTCATCCATGTTCCTGTATCAGCACACAACAATTAAAAGAGGACGATACATGAAGTTGAGATTTTTCATAATATGGATTTTTTGTACCTCCTTTGTCTTTTCTGAAGTATATATTTCTGAAATAATGTATGATCCTGTTGGAGATGAATATGATTATGAATATATTGAGATTTATGGCAATGCAACAAATATCTCTGGTTGGTATTTTGAAGGTATTACTTTTGGTTTTCCTGATGATGTAGTAATCTCAGATTATATTGTCATTGCCAATACACTCAGTGAAGAGGGAGTCGACAATGATTTTTTGGACAGGTACAATGTTTCATGTGTATACGACTATGGGGGGTCACTGTTGAATTCCGGAGAAAATATATCTCTTTATGATGCCAATGGAGATGTTGTTGATTCGGTTTTTTACAGCTCTTCCTGGGGTGGGGCTAATGATGGAAATTCTCTGCAGCTCATTGATTCTGGCTGGCAGGCAGCCGTGCCAACACCAGGAGGTGAAAATATTGCATCTGATGGCATCCAATATGGATGGAATGAGACAAATAATGAAGGGACCAATTCCCAGGATACATCACTTGAAGTTTTTCTTGATGATGTGTTGAATTTGAATGTGCTTTATGATAAGCTTTTCAAAGTGACTAATCATGCTCATGTTTCAGGCACAACAGATGAAATTTTTGTGATGGTTTTGTATAATGTGAGTGATGAAGGCAATCTTTTAAAGCAGGATGTATTTAATGTCACAGTTAATTCTTATACTACATCAGGTACAGGGGATTATATTTTCAATGAGACTGGAAATTACACTGTCTGTGGTGCGATTGTCAATGCTTCGATAAATGATACAAATCCAGAGAATGATTTTGCCTGCAAGGTAGTGGATGTTATAGATACATCAGGCATCACATGTAATATTTCCTTATCTATCGAATTTGAAGATGCAGAAAAACAGATATTCAATGATTCCGAATCAATAGGTTTCTACAATGTTCTTTCTAATGAATCTTTTGTCTATGAGATCAGGTATTGGGTTGAAGATCTTTTTGGAAATATAATCAAAACACCTTATGCAACCACCAATACAAACAAGAAGAGTTATACACCCCATTTGACAGAGGCAGATGAAGTAATGTTCATCAAGTCCGAGATAACCTATCTTGCCTGCAATGATACTGATCTGGAAGATAATTATGCAGAAAAAATGATTATTGTCAAAGGAGAAAAGAATATGGGTTCAGCAATTGAAATTATTGATATTGACCTGGGTACAGATGGAAAAGCAAAGTTCGGCGAATTCATAAAAGCCAGAGTGAATGTGTACAAAGGAAATACATCAAAAAATTCAGTCACTTTTTGGGTGGAAGATGATTGTGAAAAAATCAGCTACATAACCTATTCAAATATCTATTCAGGTTATCTTTGGACAGAGTACACAGTACCGATCAGGCTGAAGCCAAACTGCGGAAAAGGATATGATGATGGCTATTATACTTTATTTGTTTCAGGTCTTGATGTGAATGCATCAGAAAGAATTGAGGTAGGAGGGATCACAAGTACGTTGTGTTCATCGTCTTCTTCATCCTCTGGCAAAAAATCAACTACATCATCAGCGGTGTCTGATTCAGAACGTATAGAGCCTTACGAACTCATAGAATATGTGGATGAATTCAGTGTCGATGAAAGAGTCAACCAAAGACTGATGCTGAGAAATATTGATACTCTGCCGCATGATTTTACTGTCTGGAGCTATGTGTACAGAGGCTCAAAATCCTATTCAGGTGAAAGGACAGAGAACCAGAAGACATATTCTTTAAAACCTGATGAAGAGAAGACAATTGAACTGACTAATGGCCTGTTTGAAATTTCAGAGGGAGATTACAAGTATAAGGTCAAGATCATTAAGGATGACCAGAAGACTGAGCACGAATTGACTGAAGATATTCATTTCAGAGATAGTGAATTGGAGATTCTTATAAATGCAAAAAAGCCAACAATCAACAAATTGTATACTCTTTCAAAAAAACACTCTGACAAAATCAACATATATGCGACAATTGCTGAGTATGAGGAGAATCTGACTTTGCTTCTGAATACACCTGATGATATTAAACTGTTTATTCCTGATGCATCAAAAGCAAAGATGGAAGTTGAGCTGCAAAAAGGTAAAAATACATTCATTGCAGAACTTCTTTTTGGAGATGAGGTTATTGACACAGAGGAATTGATAATATATTCTGATGGAGAGGATATCCGGGGTTATGAGAGTACAGCAGATTATTTTAGCAGTAAGAAAGAAACAGAACCTGATGAATTGTATCCAGAAAAAACTATGATAGATTTGGAGGAAAAAGAAGATAATCTTATGACAGGCGGTGCAGTGACAGAGATATATGTATCATCCAATGAGAAGATAAAGAAACTGATACCATTGTTTATTCTTATTCTGGTAGGCTGTGCAGGATATATCCTTTGGAAAGAGAGGAAGCAAAACTAAGTCTTTATTTTATCTTTCCAAAAACCTTATAAACACATGTTTTTTATTTTGTATTCATGGAACAAAAAGAAATCAGAAGAAAAATTTCAGAGGGATTCATCCATTTCCGGGCCATTGTTGAGGTCATGGGAAAGCCAAAAGAGCATGTCAAAAAGACTCTTGATGAATACATAAAAAAGATCAAGGATAGTGAGGAACTTATCTTTATCAAGGCAGATCTTGAAAAGCCGGAAAAACAGGAAGAGAGTGGACTTTATCTTGCATTTGCAGAAGTTGAGATTCTGGTGAAAAATGCTCAGGACATATTGGGTTTTTGTTTTGATTATATGCCATCATCTATTGAAGTGATAGAGCCGGAACAATTTCTTTACTCAGCTTTTGATTTTACCGCTTTTGTCAATGATGTACAGGCAAGGCTTCATGCAGTCAACATGGCAATGCAGGAATTCAGACAGAAAGAGAAGAGCCTGCTTGAGAATACTGCAACATTGCTGAGAAATTTTGTGACAGCGCTCCTAGTTGAAAAAAAGACAATATCTGAGCTGAAAACACTGACCGGCCTCAAAGAGATTGAATTAGAGAAGCTTCTTGCGGCCTTGGAAAAGGAAGGAAGAATAAAAAAAGAGGGTGAATACTTCTTACTCAACAAAAATGCCTGAAAAGGATTATAAGAACCAGATAGAAGCAATATTGTTTGCTTCAGGAAGACTGATTGATATAGATACAATAATGAACCTTACAGGGGCATCTAATAAGCAGGTAATAATCAATAATATTGAAAAGCTGATGCAGGAATATGAAGAGAGGGATTCTCCTATGATTATTGTGCAGGAAAAAGAAGGCTGGAAACTCACAGTAAGGGAACTTTATCTTCCGATTGTCCGAAATATTGTCGGAGAGATTGAACTTCCGAAGACAATTCTTGAGACACTTGCTGTCATTGCCTGGCAGGCACCTGTTTTGCAGAGCAATGTCATAGATATCCGACATAACAAAGCCTATGAGCATATTGCAGAACTTGAAGAGCTTGGTTTTATAAGAAAAGAGAAAACCGGAAGATCCTATATGCTGAAACTCACGGAAAAATTCTTCACATATTTTGAGGTTGATGGTAATCGGGGAATCAGAGAAGTACTAAAGGAAGTGAAACAGCCTGCACCGCAGACAAAAGTGGATGAATTTGAGGATATCACCACCGAGCATCCTGTTGGGGATCTAGAGGTCGTTGATTTGCCTCAGTCTGAGGGGGAATTGTCAATTGCTCTTCCGTCAGAAGATGATGTAAGTGAACATGTCGGACAATTGGAAGTGTATGATGAGGAAGAAAGCAAATCAGATGAAGTTAAGGAGACAGATACATTTGATGATGAAACAAACCCAGCAATTGAGGAAAAGCAGGATGATGTCTCTGACGAAGAGCCTGACAATGCATATTCAGATGACAAATTAGGGCTTGAGACTTTTGAGGAAGAAGAACAGGAAGGAGTAGAAGAAGCAGGTCTGGGCACAGATGTTTTATCTGAAGACCAATCAGAATTGGGCAGCACAGATGACTCTGACCTGGCTGAAGACAGGAAGAAACCGGAAAGGGATATGTTATCAGAAGACAGCATGATAGAAGAAGATGCGCCTGCTCAGACCGAGGAGACTCCTGAGGAACCAGTTGATAAAGAGAACAATGGAACCTAATGATGTACCAATATTACTTCTTTTCACCACTCAAACCATTAAAGACTTCTTTTAGAGAGCTGAATCCGGCAATTCCCAGTCTTTTCATGACATTTTTTGGTAGATTCACATTCCTTGTCTTTGCACCAGGTGTTCCGGTGTAATGGTAAAGTAGTCCGCCTTGTTTCATCACTCGGTAAAGTTCATTGTAGAATTTCTGTGAATAAAGGACTGTTGCCAACGCCAGCCTTGGCGGGTCGTGTATTATCCTGTCAAAAAAATTGCTTTCTAATTTTTTGATCTCAGCAAATGAATCTCCATGATGCCGATGTATTTTAGGATTATCAAATAATTCAGAAGACCATGGATTAATTTTTTCAAGTTCAATCACTGCCTCATCAATCTCAAAAGTATGTACCATGTCAGCTGTTTTTGAAGCCATGATTGCAGTGTAACCAAGGCCTGTGCAGGTATCAAGGACTTCTCCTATGCAGGGAGAGATAAAACCAATTTTTCTTTTTGTATCATCTTCCGGGCCAATCTCTTTTACGCAATGCATCCTGATACCGGATATCTCAATTGTGGGCCAGCTTTTTGTTGGGAATAGTTTGTAATAATTGTTTGTCTCTTCAGAGAATAGTTGTACTTTTTGGATGTCATTATTAACAATAAAAAAGCAGCTATTGTCTTTTTTGATGACTTTTTTTATTTTCTTATCATCCAAAGTCTGACCATCTGAAAAAATGAACTTATCCAGTTTTATCTGTACCTTTGTCAGAGTCTTTCCAAGATCAAGAGAAATTTCAATTTCAGGAAGCCTTGCAACTTTTGCCTGGAGAAGCGTCTTTGCCTGGAAATGTGAGATTAGCATGATAAAGAGGGATTATCCGTTGGATTTTAAAGATATGCAAAATCTGAAAAAATGGTATTTCTGTGATGTAATAAAATATTTAAACTCAAAATATTTATTACCTTGAATATGAATAAATCAAGAGGAATTCTCTTTACTTCTAATGTATTAATATTGTTTTTATTGATATTTAATGGGTGCGGAGCGCCTGCAGCAGAACAGACTGTTCCAGAGAACTTATGTAATTATTGTAGGCTAGACATCCAAAATCCTCCTGCTGATGACGCTTATAAGAATGTCAAAGCCAAATATGTAAACCAAATAGACGGATACATTTATATGGGCTTTTCTAGCTCTCTCCAAACTATATATATTGAATCGGGCGCGTAGAAATCCTCATAAAGAAGGCTTTTAGCCTTCACATAAGCGTTGTGTGCAATTATTCTGAACCTTGTCTGCTGTCTCTGTCCAACGGCACTTGTTGCTGATAAGTGCTCTCCAAACAC
>JAHIYL010000088.1 GCA_018815145.1 Nanobdellota archaeon
ACTATTAAATATTAATTCATATATAAATATTGTGGTTATGAAACATAAATAAATTCAAATTAATCTTGTCAAATTTATGTAGGTAGCAAAAGAAAATTTTTTAAATCATAGAGAATAAATGTTTATCATGTTTTTATTTGACATCTTATCAATGGTCGGACAGGTATTGTTTGCACCTTTCAAATATACAGACATGCTCTGGGTAGTGATTCCTCTCTTTGTATCGCTCACTCTTATAGAGCTTTATTTTGGCAGATATACCTCTGAAGAGCTTGGCTGGAACTCTGCACTTTCGAATTCAATGCTGCTTGCCTTTGTCGGCCTGAACCTATTTCAGAGGATTTTTGACAAGAACAAACCATGGTTCTCTTTTCCATGGTCAAAATTTTTTGTTGCATCATTATTATTTGTAATAGGCCTTGTATTCCTATATATGAATTTTTATCACAAGTTGCCAAAAAGGCTTGCTTTCACTCTTTTTTCTGTGCTTCCGGTAAATATGATTGCCTACTTTGCGGTTGTGCTGGTCTACACAAGTATCCCATTCAATTTGATAACCTTTATATCATGGCTTATTTTGCTGGGTATGCTGTGGGGGTTTTTTCAGATTATACATCATTTTGAGCAAAAGGTAAGGGATGCATTTTGATTGGGAATTTTATTTTGAAGAAGCCGGGGCAGAAGCTGATAAAACTTCGTTTAGAGTATGAAGATAATTTAATAAAAAACATACAGATAAAAGGAGATTTTTTCATGTATCCTGAAGAAGGGATTGAGGATCTGGAAAAAGAATTGATTGGAAAAGAGATTGATACAAAGGAATTAATAGCATTTATTGATGAATTCTTTGAAAAGAATGATGTCACACCCTATGGTATCAGTTCTGAAGGGATTGCAGAAGCGATTGTTGGATGCTTGGAATAGTTATTCCAAATAAAGCAGGATTTCAGCTAACAGTTTTTGGTTAATCCTGAACCCCTGTCTGATCAACTCAAATATCAGTTTTTTACATTCTTTTTTAGTTATTTTTCGGTTTTGAAGTGCAGATATCAATACTGCAAGTGTTCCTCTCGGTACCAATCCAAATGCCTTTGCAATATTTCTTGCTTTTCTTTCATCAATCAAAATATGTAAAATATTCTTGTTCTTTGCTAAAGATATTGCCGCTTTTTCACCTTTTCCAAGACTTTCTGGAAGATCAGACAGTAAGTCAATTTTTATAACATTTACATTTTTCTTTTTTAGAAATTTTTTTATTGTGAAATATCTGCTGTCTTCCTTTCTGCCAAATTCCTCTGCCACTTCAACAGGAACAAAAAGAGTATATTTTTCCAGCAAATCAAGCTTTTCAATAGATGCAAGAAATATCAATGGAGAAGTATTTACGGCTAGTTTCATTCTATACCTCTGGATCTCCTTCAGATCCCCTTTAGATCCTCTTTGAGCTCTCTATCTGAATAATCAATTGTCAGATTCTCTTTACATATAATATCAATCATATCAAGAACACTTAAATTTAATTTTTCTGCAGATTTTTGCAGTGAAATCTTCTGTTCTCTGTATTCCTCTAACACACTGTGCCTTTTCTCATTTTCAACTCCCTTTTTAATCAAGTTTCGAAGAAATGTTGCTCTGTCCATCTGGTTTTCTGTTGAGAGCAGGTCTACTTCTTTTAACAAAGATTCATCAATTCTGGTCGTAACAGTAGCTGTCATATGATCACCTGTATCTATTTGGTTTGTATCGATACATAATAATATGTATACATTAATAAATTTATTGTTTTTTTAGTGTAGGAATGATGTTACACCCTATGAAACTAGTTTAAAAGGAATTGATGGATGTATAGGTAATGAGTTCACCCCATAGTTCCGTCATTTGTTGGATGATAATTACCTTCACTATCAGGAACGCACCACCATGATCCATCTGTTATTGGTTTATAGCCATACATTAGTGGCTGATAATCAACATTAGTTGGATACAAAACTCCTGGAGTAACAGGTAAACTGCCAGGTGGTTCACATTCCAATTTTTGGAACGGCTGATCATAATAGCACATGATACCCAGTTCTTCAGTATTGATACATGGTCCCCCATAGGGATAAGCTTTTCCATATTCAAAAGGATTGCAAATACCTTTATACTCCGGATATTCATTTATTATCACTAGAATGCCCTGTTCATTGCACATATGAAGATTATCTGGATCACAGAGAATATAATCTGTTCCTTGAATGCAAGTTGATTCAGTGTATATTTCAACAAGTTCCTCTCCAACAAGATCATACTTACCATTTCCTTCTGTATCAACACAATTGAATGAAGCCTCTTGTTCAGAGAGTTCTTTTAGCACCTGAACATTGTTCATTATATGGTCATATCTCCAACTATCATCCACGTAGATATTAAAATCACATTTATACTGTAGCATTTCTCGGTCATTATGACATTTGTACACTCCCATACCAATATTGTTGTACATACAAAAATAATTCTCTGATGGTGGTGGATCCTGATCATTATATTGTACAGCAGGCATGGGCTGTCCAGTATATGGATTGCAGATGTTTCCGTTTAAATCTTCAATTAGCATGATATCTTCCACAGCATATTCTCCAAATGCTTCATCAGTTATATCTGCATAAGGTACATATGTATAATCTGAACAATGGTCATATGCAATATCTGATAGCTTCTTGTCCAAGCTTTGATCTAGACTTACATCACATTCCTTGTACGTTGTCTCAGGGTAAAGCCTTTTGTAAAGGTCAAATACAAAATTTTCACTGTCCTGCATCTTTAGACTGATGGTATCTGTGTATCTAAAAATAAGATTATTATCTTCACATTCATATTGATACGCTTTTAGGTCAAACTGAAGATCACTGCATTCTTCAATCAGCTCATAGGCACCATCATCAGGGCAGCACATATATCCATTATCTGAAAAAACCTTAAAAGAATCTTCATCTTCATACTCATAATCATAATAATTCGAGCTGCAGTATCTGCTGTAGAGCTCATAATCGCTTTTCATTACGGGTTCATATTGTCCATCACACTGCTCGGTAAAATCATACCGCATGTATTCAGGAAAAGGCAAGTATATTCTTGTCACGAATTTTTTTTTAGATTCGGGTATTGTAAAATATGCATCAGACGTTGTGACAGGAATGTCAAAAAAATCCCCAATGCAATTGTCGACAGAGTTAACAAAGATAGGTTGTCGGATATCAAAAAAATCTTTAGGAGTCTTCAATTCGCCTGTGAACGGGTCGCATATCATTTCATTGACAATATTCATGCCATCTGCAAAATAACCGGAAGTGCTGAACCAATAGTCAATTCCATATTCCCGGCAATTCTCAGGGAAATCTTCATAGAAATCAACGATTGTCTTGTCCCTGAGCCTGTTTAAAATTTGGATATTATCAACAGTTTTGTCACTGCAAAACCAGGGCTGATACCTGTTGTCTTCTTTGCTATAAGGCTCCAGCAGCACAAGCTCTATCACAATATTCCTATTTTCAGGGTGTGTCTTTTTGCAGGAATATGCTTTTGCCTCAATATCCTTTGAAGGGCCAATGCAATATCCATAATCTGAGGTTTTGCCTGATGTGTCCTTCATTTCTTCTTTGCCCTGGTCACAGAAGCCATCAGGAAATACCATTTCTTTTGCTTCACCATTAAATGGGTTGCATATACTGCCATCATTTTGAATGATAAAAGCAGGTGTAGTCTCTCTGTACAGATAATGAAATGGCGAAGAAATTAGGATTGATCCATCTACATCATAGTTTTTAGATCCATCAGTGAACCTATCTATCTGTGTATAGTCAGAATCAAAGCATCTGTCATCAGTATCCTGCTTTTTCAAGAATTCAAATAACGTTGTATATGGTTTAATTTTTCCATCGACACAGTCAGCAGAATCGCTGATGTCCCTGTATAAATATATGTTTTCTGCACAATTGTAGTATTCAGTTGGGATTGATTCAGGACAGTTCTCTATGTCAATATC
>JAHIYL010000089.1 GCA_018815145.1 Nanobdellota archaeon
AGATCCTTGACAATCTTCTGCTGCTTGCTGCTCAGCAGATAGAGACAGATATTCCTGTATTGACCATTTCTCTCGGACAGAAAATTGACATGTTCAATGAGATGGTCTTCCATGAGTTTCTGGATACGGAACTGCAGCCTTTTCTTGAAAAAAATAAGGTGAGAACTACATTCCTTGGAAAATGGTATTCTCTGCCGGGAATGATTGTTGAAGCAATAAAAAGGATTTTGAACGCAACAGGAGATTTTGACAGTCTTTTTTTGAACATATGCATCAATTACAATGGACAGGAAGAGATATGCGATGCATCAAAAGCGATTCTTCAAAAGATACAAATGGATAAGGAGGATTCCGATTCAATTACAATTGAAACCATAAAAGAGAATATCTACAGTTCTTATTTCATTCCTCCTTCCATCATAATTGAGATGGGAAAGGTTTTTTCAGGTACTTTTCTTTGGGATTCCAAAGGTGCAAAGATCCTGTTTCTTCGCAAAGATTTTTCAGAATTTGTAAAGGCCGATGTAGTGAAAGCAATAGAATATTATAATAAGGAGTGATGATTTAATTATCCTTGGGAAATGATGCTGTCCAGTCTATTTAAAAGGAATCCATATCAAAATGAATGGAAAATTTTTGCAGAGTCCTTCAGTCTTTTTTATATAGAAAAAGGGTTTCCAAAGATCATAGGGAGATTCAATGATTCTGACATTGAAGTGCGTGTCTCAGGATTCAAGAAAAAAAATCACCTCAGACATTACACTGAAATTGACATAAAGCATAGAAATGCCTACCAACAAAAGGTAAAGGTGATCCATAAGAAAAAGTTTTCAAAACTGTCTCTTCTTGATAAGATGCATAAGAATTTAGGTTATTCCTATAAGGACAATAAATTTTTGGATGATTATATGTTATATTCGTCGACAAAGCATGCAGAGACACTACCCAAAGACATAAAGAGAAATTTCAAAAAACTTATATCACACGATATGAAGATAGATAGGGAGAAAATAAGATACTCTGAACCTAAGATTATCAGCTGCCACAATAGGCTGATCGACCTTGTCTTTTTTCTTACAGAATTCTCAAAAGAAGTAGGCTCAGATAATTTCAACCAGATACAGGAGGTTATAAAAAAATGAAATTCAAAAAATATAAGGACAGTTATTTTGTCAGATTAGACAAAGGTGAAAAGATAATCGAATCATTGAATGCATTTCTGAAGGCAGAGAATATTGAATCAGGTTTTTTCATGGGCATAGGTGCTGTTTCGCACGCAACAACCAAATTTTACAGCCATGAAAAAAAGGCATATATTGAATTTAATTTTCAGGGTGAATATGAGATCACTTCACTTGCGGGCAACATCACCAAAATGGATGGAAAATCCTATATCCATGCACATATTACTCTTTCAGATCCTGATATGAAAGCTTTTGGAGGCCATCTGCATGAAGCTACTGTGGGAGCAACATGTGAATTGATAGTTAGGACTTCTGAACTGGATATAAAAAGAAAATTTGATGAAGACCTGAATCTGAATGTGATGGATATCTAAGCAATGATTCTGCACTCAATAGCATGAAGTCTCGTTGTTCTGGAACCTAATCAATTCCAGAGCCTCATTGATCTCATAGTCCAGTTCTTTTTCTATTGCTGCAATTATGTCCATTCTGTTTTTCATTTTTTAACACCTCTTGTATAGACTGCAACTGCTATTGCCGGCAGAAAGCATCTTTATCTGATCAAAAAAAAGCTGTTCAATAAACATATGGTTTGTGTGTGTCATATTTAGTTCACCTCAATAAAAAGAATTATGGAAAAGGTTGTTTAAATACCTGGCGCGCATCTGTCCAGTGACCAGTGGCAGCCTTTTGCCATCACAAAATATTTAAATTCTGCAAAAAATATATTTCTCATAGCTAAGTACCAATAAAAGAGGGGACGGAATAATATGGCAATAGGATTGGGTTTGATGTTAGGGTTTTTTGGAGTAATTTATATTTTCAGCGGACTAAGGGTCATCCATCAGTATGAAAGAGGAGTGAAGTTCACTCTTGGCAGATACAGCGGGATGATGACGCCGGGACTGAACATTGTCCTACCGATTTTTCAGACTTGGCAGAAAGTTGATGTCCGGGTGATGGTAGTTGACGTGCCTGATCAGGACTGCATGACAAAAGAGAATGTGTCTGTCCGTGTGAATGCAGTCCTTTATTATAAGATAAGTGAAGCAAAGACAGCAATAATTGAAGTTGAAGACTATCATAATGCTGTCTCTCAGATGGCTCAGACAACAATGAGGGATGTTGTCGGTGAAGTAGCGCTTTATGAGCTGCTCTCAAACAGGGATGCAATCTCAAATAAGATACAGACCATTATTGACAAAGCAACTGATCCATGGGGTATAAAAGTCCACAGTGTGGACCTGAAACATATCGAGCTTCCAAAAGAGATGGTCCGGACAATGGCAAAAGCTGCTGAAGCTGAAAGGGAAAGACGTGCTGTGATAATAAAAGCTGAAGGCGAAGTGGCTGCATCGCAGAATATGGCAAAGGCTGCACATATGCTGTCTCAGGTTCCGGGAGCTCTACATCTTAGGACACTTCAAAGCCTGAATGATCTCTCGAGCGATCAGAGCAATACTGTGATTTTTGCTGTGCCTCTTGAGATACTCAGGGCCTTTGAAGGATTCAGCAAGAAAAAATGATTTTTTATTTTTTTTGTATTTCCTCAACAATCTCTCCTGCATGATAGCTGCTTCTGACAAGAGGACCTGAAAACACATGCTTGAATCCAAGCGAAATTGCATAATTTTTGAATTTATCAAATTCCTCTGGAGGATAATACTTCATAACCTCAATATTTTTTTTTGAAGGGCGCAGATATTGACCAATTGTGATAATATCCACTTCATGTCCTCTCAGATCATGAAGAGTCTTTTTGATATCCTCCTCTGTCTCACCAAGGCCAAGCATGAATCCTGATTTTGTCAGCATTTCATGGTCAAAGACTTTAATTTTCTTCAGAAGCTCCAGGCTTTTGCTGTAGTTTCCTTCAGGCCTAATTCTGCCAAAGATTGATTCACACACCTCAATATTATGATTCAGGACAAAAGGTTTTGATTCAACCACTTTTCTCAGAGCTGCATCATCAAACATAAAATCCGGTATCAACAGTTCTACTTTTGTGTCAGGAGCAATTCTTTTGAGTTTTTCTATGCACGATACAAAATGCTTTGCTCCACCATCAGGAAGATCGTCCCTGGTGACAGAAGTTAGGACAGCATATTTTAGATCCAGCTTCTTAACAGTCTTAGCCAGGTTTTTTGGCTCTTCAGGATCTACGCTATTTGGTTTTGCATGATTTACATTACAATAGAGGCAGTTCCTTGTACAGGTATCACCAAGAATCAAAAATGTTGCTGTGCCTGCATCCCAACACTGTCCGCGGTTAGGGCATGCTGCTTCTTCGCATATTGAATGCAGTGAGCCTTTTCCAAGCAGCCCTCTTACTTTTCCATAATTTGGAGTGCTCCCTAGTTTTACCTTAAGCCAGGATGGAAGTCTATTATGAGCCATCATACTATGGAAACAATAAATTAATTTAAAGATTATGTATCTGTACAGAGTCTTGACTTTGTCGTGAGATATTCTTTGGTAAACAGATCTATGCTCTAGCTATTGAATTTGGATCTGCACTATAAGAAAGTGGCTTGAAAATCAGTATTGAGCTCCAGGTATGATCCTGCACAATAAAATTTCCTCTTGGATCAACATATGTGGTGTAAGGCTGGCCAAAAGTCAGTGGTATCGGGACATTGTTAATATTGTCATTTAAGTAATCCTGATATACAAACATACTCTTATCCGGAAAATTCGCATACCTGTTTGCAGATACAATCATGGATTTTCCACTGAAAGACGCATAAACAGGAGAACACAACATATCTTGGTTTGGGCATAATCCACCCTCTTGCGTTATACCTGAGTATGTTTTCAAAGACTGCAGACTGTTGAAGCCAGCTTCATTAATTATCTCTTTTCCAAATAATGTTTTAATCTCTC
>JAHIYL010000090.1 GCA_018815145.1 Nanobdellota archaeon
ATAACTGTTTCAGATGCAGAGTTTCTTTGACCTGCATGAATCTCTCTCCTCTGAAGCATCTGATGAGCTTTTCAAGCCTCCCCAGCATGCAGGTACCGGTGTTCTGCCTGTATATCCTACGAATGTCAAGCCTCGAGAGATCATGAAACTCCCACGAATGGAAGTATAGGACTGGACTGTACCCCTTATTCAGGTAATATCTTATGGTGTGAATGGCGCGCGAGACACCAAAGAACCTTGTGAACACCCAGGAGACAGGGAACCTGAGCCTGTCCACTGCCACAGGGAATTCGATGACTTTTGAATCTGCGATTGGCCGGAAGGGACTCCTTGACATATTGGAATTGATGTAATAGCCCGGCAGAAAAGCAGGATGAAGGGAACTGTCATACAAAAATCCATGCTTATCCAAAAGCTGGATCAGGTGTTTGGAATACTGCATCTGCGGAGCCCTGAACCCCAAAATCTTCTGTTTTATGCATGAAGACAATACCTGTCTGCATTCACTGATATCCTGCTCAAGGTCCAGGACTCCATGCCCCCTGTAGAAATGGCAGAAGCCGTGACCTGCTATCTCATGGCCTTCCCGCACTATCTTCCTGACTTGATCTTTCTCTCTCTGGGCAAACCTGCCAGTCACAAAAAACGTGCATTTTACATTATACCTGTCTAACAGCTGGAGGAGCCGCTCATTCCCCTTTCTGCTGTGATATGTGTCTGAATTGAAGCTGCTACTCTTTCCATGAAGCTCATCCAGGTTAAGCTCCTCACAGTCGATTGTTATGTGTATCATGTCATACTAGGTATCTATTCGATAAGTAATCTTCTTTTTCTTTAACAAGCTGTCGATATCCATCCTGATTCTGACCGAATCGACCAGGTTCCTGAGTATCACCTTGTGTGAGATCTTTGATTTCCCGAACATCCTCCTGCTCACCTCAATTGGACGCTCATTGATGATGCAATTCTGGAGGTGAAAGCCCATCACTGACTCCAGTCCGACAGGCTCATATCTGAAATTTATATTTCTTAAGAGCTCTGTCTTCATGACCTTCAATGAGTTCACATCTTTCATCTTTAGGCCAAAGAGGAGAGAGAGGTAGAGGTTGAATGATCTGGATATAGCTGCCCTCAAAAAACCATAATACTTCTTCTGGGGTATGCCGATGACAAAATCCTGACCGCTTCTCACAGCTTTTTTATACATTGAAAGCAGCTCCTCAGGCTGATACTGGAGATCTGCATCAATAAATGATATGTAGCTCTTGCCTGCAGCGCAGAAGCCGGTCCTTAATGCAGGGCCGTATCCCTTGTTGCATTCATGTCTCACATATTTAATACTGCTGTTTTTCCTGATTTCATCGAGAATGAGCTGCTCTGTCCTGTCAGTGCTTCCATCATTGACTAGTATAATCTCATAATCTTCGTTCCTGAAGACACTCTGCACCTCACTCAGGCAGCTTAAAACACACTCTTCCTCATTGAAAACCGGAATGATGATGGACAGGCTCACTATAATCAACCCTCAATATAGGCATTAAAGAAGAAATGCTTCCAAGTATCATCAGTTGTTTTCACAACGAATTCCACAGTGGAGACAAGACTGCCGATATCGATGGAAAATTCACTCCATCCCGGCTTGTGGGCTGCGGTTTCATTGAAGACAGTCCTATTGTCCAACTTGATAATGAACGTGTCTGCTCCCTTTAAGCCCTTTGACAGCGACAGGTCATTGAAGCCGAAATAGCCTTTGATTGATGATATGTTTCTCCCTAATGCATTTCTCTGTAAAGCATTTCCCCCTAAAGCATATATCACTGACTTAGTCTTGTTCTCGACCGGGTGGAACCATATGGCATAGCGGAAATCGCCGCCGCTGACTGCATAAGACCTGCCGACTGCATTCCATAATTCTTTGCCTCCTGAGCAGTCCCATCTTCCGAAAATTTTAGAGTCCAGGAAAGGAGGCTTTTTTTCATTATGCGGCCATACTGGATCTTCAATGAATATCCGGCAAGTGCCATTATCCACAGAGGCTTCTGCTTTTTCAAGCTTGTCATAGAAATAGAACTCTTCTGCCAATTCTTCCGACAGACCAAGACCAAAGCAGAAACGCCTCTGGCCGTCAGTTGATATGGACAATGTCAGATTATGCCTCTCTTGGTCATATTGCGCTGTTGATACATCGTGCTCGAGCCAGCCCCTGATGTCAGGGTGGACCAGTCTATCCTGCCAGATGCCGTCAATAAAAAAATCGATAAATACCGGGCTCATATATCCGGTGATCATCGAATCATTTATCGCTGCCAAAAAAGTGATCTTATTCTGCATCATTAGTTCAGGAACCTGCACCTGGAGTGTTGTATTCGCTCCCTGAGGAATGAAAAGGCATTGCCTTCCCTCGCTGTCTGGTGAAAACTGCATTATTTCCGGACCGTCAGATTTATCCAGTATAAAAAGGCTGAATGGAAGAAGGCTTTTATCTTCTGTGATTCTGTACATTGTGCCAAGATCTCTTATCTTTGTCGTGTCTGTAAGGAGCGTCACAATCTTTATCCTGTTTCCATGAAGGTCAAGCTGGTCGGAATTTGAGAGGTATTCAATATCAGGCATATTGTCCAGATTAAGTTCCCTGGTGTAATAGTCTATGGACTGCCTGGCAAGTCTTTCTAAGGGGTAAATCACTATTGCATGTGAAGCTCTTTGCTCACATATGAATTGAGCAACCTCTTTCCATCCATAGTAACTGACAATGCTGCGGTTATCATCATTATTAAGCGCATATAAAGACGAGGTGACAGTTAGTAACAGCATGCCATACTGCATTAATCTTACAAAGAGATTCCTGTCCCTGACCAAAAATGAGAGGTAAAAGACCGGCACAAGGAATCCTATGTACCTCCACTGAAAAAAAGTCATCTGCCTGAATGCGCTCATTACAAGCATTCCTATGAACAGCATCAGAAGGAATGTCATCCTAAGGTTGCGGTGCCTTCTCTGATGGAAGGCTCCATATATCACGATGCCAAGCATCAGGACAGAATAAGAAACAAAGGAGATTAAGTCAAAGAAATAAGCTCCTGATATAACAAAGAGCTCATCAATTAAAGTTGGTAAAAATTTTGCTTTCTCATACCTGCGGTCTCCGTTGACATCAATCATCTGGTGCCTGGCATCCTTTATCTTCAAGAGTAAAGGCGAAGATATGAGCAGTAATGCAAGGGCAAGCACCAGAAATCTTTTTACATCAATACGCTTCTTTAGGAAATCAAAAAGCACATAAATAGACA
>JAHIYL010000091.1 GCA_018815145.1 Nanobdellota archaeon
GGGTGAATCAGAAAAATGGTAAAACTTAATGAGATCTATAAATGCAATGTGTGCGGCAATATGGTTGAAGTCGTGAGCGTAGGAGGCGGTCAGCTTGTATGCTGCGGTCAGCCAATGGAAAACCTTGTTGAAAAGACTGCTGACCAGGGATTAGAAAAACATGTTCCGGTTGTGGAGAAAACTGAAGATGGAGTGAAGGTGACAGTGGGTTCGGTTCCACATCCGATGGAAGACGCACATTTTATTCAGTTCATTGAAGTTTTGGCTGATGAAAAAGTTTACAGGAAATACTTAAAGCCGGGTGCACCAGCTGTAGCAGAGTTCTGTGTAAAAGCAGATGAGATCATTGCAAGAGAATACTGCAATCTGCATGGGCTCTGGAAAAGTTGACTTTTTTGAATAATAACATAAAGAATTTTGCATTGGTGCTGGTTGGGGTGGGGGTTGTCCCTTACGGGGTACCCCAACGACGACTGTAGGGAGGACAGCACCAACGCATGCAAAATTTGATAATCACAATAATTTACAATACAATAGGTGAAACAAAATGGAAATGACAAAAAAAATGCAGGATGCATTCAATGAACAGATAAACAAAGAGCTTTTTTCAGAATATCTTTATCTGGCAATGGCAGCATATTTTGATGCAAAAAACTTAGGTGGAATGTCGCACTGGATGAAGAAGCAGGCAGGCGAGGAGCATAGCCATGCTATGAAGTTGTACAGTTTTGTATATGATAGAGGCGGAAAGGTCATACTTAAAGCTATTGCAGCACCAAAGACAGAGTGGAAAAACCCTCTGGATGCATTTAATGAGGCGTATGAGCATGAAAAATTCATAACTGAATCCATCAATAAATTGTGGGATGCAGCATTTTCTGACAAAGACAGGGCATCTATGGCATTCCTGAAGTGGTTTGTCGATGAACAGGTCGAGGAAGAAGCCAATGCATCTGAGATTGTTGAGAAACTCAAGATGGTGGGCGATTCCAAGAGCGCTCTCTTCATGTATGATGCTGTCCTTGGCAAAAGAGAATAATTAGGAGATTTTTTCCAAATATTTTTTTTATTATTTTTATATGCTTGATGAATTGAATCATGTTTACAGGAAAAATGGCATACGCATGCAAACTCACTGAATTTGTTGGAGAAGTAACTGCTATAGTTCAGGAAACACATGATGTAAAAACAATAAGAGTCACTGTGCCAGAAGATTTCTCATTCATACCTGGTCAGTTTTTCATGCTTTCAATCCCAGGTCATCCTGATTTTGACGCTGTGCAAAAACCACTGACTTTTGCAAATTCACCAAATACAAAAGAAGTAATAGAATTCACATTCAAGAAGATGGGTGCTTTTACCAGTGCACTCAATGATTTAATTAAAGGAGATAAACTAAAATTAAAAGCTCCATGCGGAAGACTACTGAATTTTGACGAGAATATAAAAAAGGACGTGGTTTTTCTGGCAGGCGGGACAGGGATCACTCCTTTCATGAGCAGCCTTAAATATGCTTTTGAAGAGAAGATGAGCAATAATTTTGTATTGTTCTTTGGCAACCAGAGCCCAAAAGATATTATATATGAAAAAAAGCTTGAAAAAATGGCTCGTGAACATGATAATCTAAAGGTCATAAATACAGTCGTTGAGCCTGATAGTGATTGGGATGGCGAGACAGGATTTATTTCAAAGAAAATCGTACTCAAATACATTAAAAAGGAGCCAAAAGAATATATCTGGTATATCTGCGGGCCGCCTGCAATGAATGCAGCTATGAAAACAATGCTTGCAGAACTAAATGTTGATGATAATCAAATTAGGATTGATCCATGGGAACTCCCGGGAAAATCAACTGATCAATGAAATTTAATAGAAAAATTACAGTAGAATAAAAGAGGAAAAATAAAAATGGCAGAACAACTGAAGAAAAACATATTTTCAATAAGGGCAAATGATTGGGACAGAAAGCTATTTGATGAGCTCATCCCGCTTCCTGACGGTACAAGTTATAATTCATATCTTATCAAGGGGAGCAAGAAGACCGCACTTATCGACAGTGCTGATCCTCTGTTTTCTGATTTTGTTCTGGGAGAATTAAAAGCCCTTGATGTCAGGAAGATTGATTATATCATAGCAAACCATGCAGAACAGGATCACTCCGGCTCCATTCCTAGGATTTTGGACATATATCCTGAAGCAGTGGTTGTGACTAATGAGAAATGCAGGAACATGCTTCTTGATCTATTGGATATATATGAAGATAGGTTCCGAATAATAAAAGATGGAGAAGAATTGTCTCTTGGTGATAAGACACTGAAGTTTGTGATGACACCCTGGGTGCATTGGCCAGAGACTCTTGTCACTTTTCTTGTGGAAGACAGGATTTTGTTTTCATGCGATTTTTTTGGCTCTCATTATGCATCCAGCGAGCTTTATGTGAAAGATGAGAGGGTGATACTTGAAGCTGCTAAAAGATATTATGCAGAGATAATGATGCCTTTCAGAAAAAAAATAATCGAGAATCTGAAAAAGATTGATGATCTGAAGTACCATATTATCGCACCATCACATGGCCCTGTCTATGATAAGCCCGGATTCATTGTTGATGCATACAGGGATTGGGTCTCAGATGAAGTTAAGAATCAGGTTGTCATTGCATATGTCTCTATGCATGGCAGCACACTTGCTATGGTCGATCATATTGCATCAGAGCTTGAGCACAAAAATATACCTGTCCAGAGATTCAATCTTGCTGAGGTGGATATTGGACTCTTAGCAAATTCCCTTGTTGATGCTGCAACTCTGGTTGTTGCTGCACCGACAGTAATTGTTGACCCTCATCCTCTTGCTCAGTATGCAGCAGTGCTTGTGAACACCCTTAATCCAAAGACGAGATTCATAGGTGTGATGGGTTCATATGGATGGGCAGGTACAATGGTAGGAAAACTTGGTTCATTGATATCAAGGGTAAAAGCAGAAGTGCTACCGCCTGTGCTGGTTCAGGGTCATCCAAAAAAAGATGACATGATCAAAATATCAGAGTTGGCAGAAGAGATTTACAGGAAGCATAAATCAATCAAGATAATCTGAAAAAATAGGTAAGAAATATCAAAAATCTTATAACAAGTGAGGTAAAATAAAATGGCAGAAATAAAAGTCTATTCAACACCTACATGTCCCTGGTGTCACAAAGTGAAGGATTACCTGAAAGACGAAAAAAAGGTCAAGTTTGATGACCTGAATGTTGCATCAGATGATAAAGCAAGAGAAGAGATGATTGATAAATCCGGACAGATGGGAGTTCCTGTCCTTGACATTGACGGTAAGATCATCGTCGGCTTTGACAAGGAAGAGATTGATAAGGCGTTGAAATAGATAGAGAAGGAATTCACAGGACTTTCCTATTTTTTTGTTGTCTCCTCCATGACAGCGACGGATTCATTTCATGAATCCTATTCTGCTTGACATTCGTCAAGCTCCATCGCGTCACGGAGACAATAAAAAATTTTCATTTCCCATTCATTATTTCAAAGGTGAAAAAAATGTCGGAAAAATCAGACAAATATGATACAATAATTATTGGAGGCGGAATTGCCGGCATGACAGCAGCAATCTACGCTGCCAGAAAAAGGATGAAATTTGAGATAGTATCAACTGTCTTTGGCGGCCAGTTCATGGTCAGCGGAGAGATTGATAATTATCCAGGGATTGTAAAGACAACAGGTGTTGAGTTTTCAGATGTGATGGAAAAACAGATGGAGTTCAATGGTGTGGGTGTCAAGGTTGAGACTGTCAGGAAAGTTGAAAAGACGGGCAAAGACTTTAAGGTCATTACTGATAAGAATGAGTATGTTGCCAGAACAGTCATCATTGCAACAGGTTCAAAAGCCAGAAAGCTTAATGTGCCTGGTGAAGCAGAGCTCTCAAAAAGAGGTGTCACATATTGTTCAATATGTGATGGGCCTCTTTTTTCAGATATGGAAGTTGCAGTTGTTGGTGGTGGAGACTCGGCTCTTGAAGCTGTTGATTTCTTGAAAGAGATTGTGACAAAGATCCACATGATTGTAATGCTTGACAAATTCACAGGCCATGAATACCTTATTGAGAGAGTGAAAAATAATCCAAAGGTTGTGACCTATTTCAATGCTGAGACAAAAGAAGTACTTGGTGATAAATTTGTGAATGGACTTAGAATCATGCATAAAGAAGAAGAAAAGACTCTTGATGTAAAAGGTGTCATTATTGAGATTGGCAGAATTCCTAACACTGAAGCCTTCAAAGGTTTTGTTGAGTTCGATTCACATGGGCATGTGCAGATAGATTGTCAGGGTCATACCAGCGTGCCCGGAGTATTTTCAGCAGGAGACTGCGCCTCAGGCCATGAGTACCAGTACATCATCTCTGCAGGCCAGGGTGCAATGGCACTGATCAAGGCTGCGAAATATCTTGCAACCAGAGACTAGAGAAATGATATTTTTTAAAGATTATGGAAAAGGATTTTGAAGAAATAACCTTGGTTGACCTCATGGCTATGATTGATAGTCATGACAATGAGGGCCTTGCAGAGATTCTTTCTTCACATAAGGAAAAATGGAATAGGTTGATGGAAGAGAACCGTAAAGTCAACAACAAGATAGAATTGAAAGGCCTTGATCTGAAAAACAAAGACATTTCAGGTGTAGATCTGACTGGTGCAACCATAACAGGCTCCAATTTTTCTAATGCAAACCTCTCAAAAGCTAATTTGACAGGATCAAGTGTGACTGATTCAACTTTTTCAGGATCAGATTTCTACAAGGCCCAGTTATCAGGAGCCAGATTGTCACAGACAGATTTGTCCAGGTCCAGACTCTATGGAACAGTAGGTATGGACAGGGTGTATATGACTGGAAGTGTAAATTTATTTGGTACATATTTTAATCAGGTGTCAACTGGCCCAGCATATTCTACATCGCCTGAGAATAATGAACCTCCTGAAAGAAGAAGGGCCAGCTATTATACTAATTCAGGTGAGGAAGAAGGACAGGGTGGCGGGTATTATTGAATCAATTAAGGGCTTAGTTATAGATCCTATTCAACATTTCTCTGTGTTTCATCACACTTATTTTCTTTTTTCTTAATCTACCTATCCTGTCATTGTAGTAGACAGCTTTGAAAAATATATAAAAAAAGACCAATATGAGAAATCCAAATACAGGTATAATTACATAATCATCAAAAAGAATCCCATTATCAATTATGACTATGATTGCTACGGCAAAGAGAGTAATTATTGCCGTCAGTATCAATGAAAATAGGTCTTCATAGAGATAATGCTTGTATAGCTTTATCTTCTCGTCTATAATATTCGCCAGCATCTCTGAACCTTTTTTGCAGTTTTATTGTGTTCTCAGAATCTTCAGATAAGTCTTGCTCCGCTGGTGGAGCTGATCCTTTTAAAGCCTTTGATAAGATGGATTCGTTTTTTTATTTCATCATACAGACTTTCAAGTTCGTCTGTCTTCAGCTCAACAATCCCTGAACTGTCTTTTCCCCTGAAGCACAGTGCCACAGTCTCATTTTGGGGATGCATGAAATCCTCATTCACAAGGATCTCTTTGACAATACCGCTGGTCTCAACCCTGACAACACCATCTTTGTTCTGTTTTTTTATCTTTATCTGCATATGAGATCACCCAATCAAATAGGATGATGACTGTATTTATATGTTTTTATTCTAAAATGGTGAAAAAATAAAATGACAGAGACCAGTAGTTCCGATTGAAAGCTACTTTTGATGTATTTTTTTATACCTTTTCTATATTTTATCGGAAAAATAGCAACAACAACAAGGTCATGGACGCACATTTCTTTTAGAAATGTGCTATTCCACTGACTAGAACCGTATAC
>JAHIYL010000092.1 GCA_018815145.1 Nanobdellota archaeon
AGAAGCAAAAAAGGAGCTGAAATCACAAGCGTGCTTTTATCTGTTATTCAAACACTGCGCATGAATAATAAAAATATCTTAGAAAGTTTGAAAGATATTATCGATAATCCTTTACCAACTTCAACATACTGACCTATTACAAAGCAAAGAAAAATTTATTAATTTCAGTATCAATAATGTATTTCTAATCATAAAATTTGTTTTTTGATATTAGTGCGCAATATTATTTTGGGTGAAAAAAATGTTTGGCTACAAAAAAATTGTTGATGCAGGTTTCATGGATACTATTGAAAAAGTTAAACATGAACTGTATGAGCAGGGATTTGGAGTATTGACTGAGATTGATGTGAAAAAGACTCTGAAAGAAAAGATCAATACAGAAATGGATGATTATGTCATACTTGGCGCATGCAATCCGCCCTTTGCACACAAAATCATTGAGCTGGATAAAGAGCTTGGGCTTATGCTTCCATGCAATGTGATTGTATACCGCAAAGATGATAAAACACATGTCTCTGCATTCATGCCATCATCAATTCTAAGTATGATAGATAACCCGCAGGTGAAGATAATTGCTGCTTTGGTTGAGGAAAAACTAAAGGCTGCTGTGGATAATGTGTGAGGCAGTGTGAAGAAAGGATTGCTTCTTCTAGTAGATAGGTTGGGTTTGTTGGGTACAAAAGGATGTGACTCATATGTGGGATGATCAATATTACTCGACGAACATTAGCTGAAAATCAGCCTTTGTAATCAAATAGAACGAACGCCATTTTAATGAATTGAAAGGAGCGGGGGACTTGAAAAAATATTTTAAGATTGTTACATTACTTCTTTTTATGGCTATGATCAATTAAAAAAAAAATAAATTTATTTTTCTTATTCGAGATGGGATGCTCCCATCTGCGAGCTCTCCCCTTAACTCCCACACCCTAAATTCTTTTTAAAAAAAGCACTTCATGCTGAGTAAATTGCCTTCCAGAAAGATTTAAAAAATAACTAATAATAATATAAATATGCCAAACAAAAAAGTTCTCATAATTTGTCAGTCAATTCATCATGGCAACACTATGAAAGTTGCAAAAGTTATTGCAGAACAATTAAACGCAGATATAATAAAACCTTCTGATGTTAAACCCGCCGATATTGATAAATATGATGTAATAGGTTTCGGATCAGGGATGTATAATGGAAAACATCATACCAGTCTGTTTGAATTAGTTGAAAATCTTAAAATTCAGAAGAATAAAAAGGCATTTATATTTTCTACTGCATCTATTTGTTATAAAAAAATGCATGAACCATTAAGACAAGAACTTATTTCTAAAGGGTTTGACATTATTGATGAATTTATTTGTAGGGGTTTTATGGATTATAGTTTTATAAAATATTTCTTTGGCGGATTAAATATAAAAAGACCAAATAAAAAAGATTTTGCAAAAGCAAAAGATTTTGCATTGAAGATAAAAGACAGCATTTGACTTCAACTTATACTTCCCCTCACAATACTTTTTTAAAAAAGACTTCTTTTATTAGCTGAATCATGAATCTCATCACTCAATATTTTACTGCTCTCTGGGACCTGTTAAAGGATCTTGGAATATATTTTCTCTTTGGCTTTATAATAGCTGCATTTGTAAAGGAATTCGTCTCAAATGATGAGATGCTGAAATTATTCGGAAAAAATGACATTCTTTCGCTTCTGAGAGCTGTGTTTTCAGGTCTTGTAATCTCTGTCTGCTCCTGCGGGGCAATCCCGATTGCTGCAATGCTAAGAAAGAGCGGGACTTCTACAGCGACATCACTGACTTTCTTGTTGGCGACCCCTTGGGCAGGATTCATGCACATAGCAATCATTGCAGGTTTCATCGGCATCAAAAACGCTCTCCTATTGTTTTCATTATCACTTGTAGTAGCACTTCTGACAGGATTAATTCTGGCTCAATTTGAAAACAGAGGATGGATAGAACAAAAACTAAGTACAAAGCATAAAAAAACCAGTAAGACGTCTTGTGCATGTGATGACTGCTGCGATGATGACAATAAAAAAAAGGTTCCTCTATTAAAACGTCTGTTCATCTCTGTCCCAAAGCAGATGTGGGAGATACTGACTGATGTCGGAAAATACCTTCTTATCGGCATATTCCTGAGTGCTGCTCTTAAAGCATTTGTGCCTCAAAGTATTGTCTATAGCATACTTGGAAAAGGACCACTATCAATTTTACTTGCCCTCCCCATTGCAGCAGTCATTGAACTCTGCTCAGAAGGATTCAGTGTCTTTGCAGGTCAATTGTTTCAGATGGGAGCGACACTTGGAGTTGTCTTTACAATGATTATGGTAGGTGTTTCGACAGATATAACTGAACTTTCCATGATATGGGGAAAATTCGGAAAAAGGTCAATGTTTGCATATCTTTTTATAAGTACAGCCTTTGTTCTGATTTTTGCATTGATGCTCGGATAAACAAAATGAATCATATAATCATCCATTACACTGAAATTGCACTGAAAGGCAAGAATCGTGGATATTTTGAACTCTTGCTTAAAAACAATATCAGATCAAAAATCAAAGATGCAAAAATACTTGCTGAGTCAGGACAATTGACTGTAAAAACAGCTGTACAAGAGAAAAAAGCAAGAGAAATCTTTGAAAAGATACCTGGAATAACCTATTTCTCTTTTGCACTCAAAGTTGATCAGGACCTTGATTCAATCAAAGAACTTATCAAAAAAACAATAGAAGACAAAAAATATTCGACATTCAAGATTGATGCAAAAAGAAGAGATAAATCATTCAAACTGACCAGCATGGAAGTAAATAAAATCCTAGGTGCATTTGTTGAATCTGAATTCAAGAAGAAAGTCCAATTAGATGACCCTGACCTTGCAATAAAAGTTGAAATAACACACAAGAATGCCTATGTCTCTTTTGAAGATATCAAAGGAGCCGGCGGCATGCCGATTGATTCAAAACAAAAGGTCGTAGCATTGATATCAGGTGGTTTTGATTCTCCTGTTGCTGCTTATTCAATGATGAAAAGAGGATGCCAGGTCATCTTTGTCCATTTCCAGAACCATAACCAGATGGATGCATCTGTTGAAGATAAAGTGACTCAGATTGTAAAACAGCTCTCTAATTTCCAGAATAAGACACTCTTCTACATAGTCCCTTTTGAAGAATTGCAGAGAAGGATAATCATGGATGTAGAAGCAAATTACAGGATGCTTGTATACAGAAAATTCATGCTCAAGATAGCAGGGATGATTGCAAAAGACCATGGTGCAGAATTTTTGGTTGTCGGAGATTCAATTTCTCAGGTTGCATCACAGACCTATGAGAATCTTGCTGCAACATACAGAAATTCTGAAATCCATATCCTAAGCCCTCTCATCGGCATGGACAAGATTGAGATAATGGACACTGCAAGAGTCATAGGTACATACGATATATCAAAACTTCCTTATGGCGACTGCTGCAGCTATTTTTTAGCCAAGCACCCTATGCTGAAATGCAGGCTTTCATACCTGGACAAACTGGAATCAAAGGTATATGATAAGGAACTGATTGATGCTGCCTTGAACAATGCGAAGAAGATTGAGATGTAGATAATAGAAATCTGTTAGTTTTATGTTTTCAGAGGATTCTTTTCTCTGTATTCTTTGACAGCAGCAGGAATGTTATCTATTGTTTTTGCAGTAATATATTTTTTTATTTCTGCATCCCCATACTTTTCAGCCATATATCTTGGAAATACTTTCCTCTCCCGAAAAATATAACTACATAATGCGTCTACAACTCCTTCTTTTTCTTCATGTGTCAAATCAAATCCAAGAACAAGCAGATTTTCAATACCAATATGCACCAGTTCGTGAAGAGGCGATTTTTTTGCTCTATAGTCACTAATTTCTCCATTGATTAATCTAATAATTCCTTTATTTTCATCTGTAATATAAGAACCGGTGACACCATACTTTGATACAATAATTGTATATTCTTCAGGCAGATGAAAACCCCAATTATCCCTGAACTCTTCAAGGATTGGAATTGCTTTTTGGACAATCTCCAACTGTTTATTTATTGCAGCAATCCCTTCTTTATAATGCCCATGTTCATCTGTATCTGCATCATATATTTCTTCAATAAATAATTTTTTTAGAGAGTTCCAGTTTGATGCTGCATAGGGCTGATTAAATGCTTTTACAAAATCAGAATGGTCTGGCATTATTACATCATATCCCTGTTCAATTCTAGTTTTATACCTTTCATGCCAAAGTTCAATAAAATCAAATTCTTCTTGTGCAGTGAAAGGTCTAACATGTATTTCGATACCCATCTATGCTGGGTTAAATATGTTATATTTATATTGAATTGTTTTTTGGTACAAAACAAAACATCCTCCATAACAAAAGAATTTAGCCGACCATAAGAGAGATTTTTGACACAAAATATTTTGCCTTTTCAAATTCCATATTGCATCAACTCCCAGAATTTTTGAGGATTGTTTAGGATTATATGGTTTTTTAATGCTTGCTTACCTACATTTTCTTGTGTTGACATCATCATCTCTTTGAACTCTATTTCTGATACAAATATTGGATTTATTTTTTTATCAAACAACAGTTCATATTTTGAAAAGGAAACAGATTTCTTACCAAGCTTATTTATTATCAACAAATCAATATCACTTATTTTTGTCTCTTTTCCTTTAGCATAGCTTCCGAACAAAAGCACAATATCATCTGTCTGAATTTCATTCTCAATTTTCTTAATAATTGGTTTTTTAGCTAAGAATTCTTTTTTTTCCTCATCAGATGCAATTGCAAGATATGATGTGTTAATCTTATTATTTTGGTTTAATTTTACAATATAACTATGACCTATTTTTTCTTTGACAATAAGATCATCCATAGAATCAGCTGTCCTATAGAAAGTTGCATAGGGAACTGCTGTCCCAATACTAAGCTCCCTCATAGTTAATTTTTTATCAGGATTTTTCCCCAGCTTCAAGATGATTTTAAACTTATTATCCATTTTTGAATAATATTATCCCTATTTGATATTTAAATGTTTCTGTGGTACTGAATATAAATTGAAAAAAATTACCATTCCGCAACCTATATTAATCCATTCACTTTAACCCTTTAAATACCATGAATCAAAAACACATCGGACTCATACTTATTGCTGTCGGAATCCTTGCCGGCCTGTTTGTCTATATGGCAAAGGCAAGGGAAGACAGGTTCATATCAACGATCATCATGGAAAAAGGATCCTGCTATCTTGATGACGGCACATGCCTGCATGAAGACAGGGATTTCACACTCTATGTGATAGGTGCAGCACTTTCAGGCGTCCTCATAATATTTGGGATGTATCTGTCATTCATCGACAGGACACAGGAAGTATTATACGATCATCAGATTAAAGTTACAAATGCATTAAAAGAAGCCAAATCAGCAGAAAAAAACAAAGATGAATTCAAAGCTTTCCTTGCTGGTTTCAGTGAGGATGAGCAAAAGATATTGGCTGCAATAAAAGATCAGGATGGAATACTCCAGTCAACTCTCAGGTACAAAACTGATCTCTCAAAGACAACAGTGTCCCTTATATTAAAATCACTCGAGGAAAGAAACATAATTTCAAGAAAAGAACATAAGAAGACAAAAGAAGTCTATCTTAAGAAGAGGTTTTAGAAGATGAATGCTTTATTGAATTCCATCATTGCAACCCTGATCATCAGCTTTGTTTCCCTGATCGGAATAGTGACCGTCTTTCTGAAGAAAAAAAAGATGGAAAATATCCTGCTCTGGCTTGTCGGCCTGTCTGCAGGAGCTCTGATCGGCGGAGCATTTCTTCATCTGATTCCTGAAGCTGCTGAAGTAATTGGTTTTGAGAAGGTTGCCCTACTGACTCTGCTAGGATTCAGCGTATTTTTCATAATAGAACGAGTGCTTCACTGGAGGCATTGCCACGAAGGTGTGTGTGATATCCATGCATTTACATATATGAGCATGATAGGTGATTCAATACATAATCTGATTGATGGAATGATAATAGTAGCTGCATTCCTTGCTGACTTTAAGATTGGTATTGCAACAACAATTGCAGTAATAACACACGAAATCCCTCAGGAACTTGGAGATTTTGGTGTCCTTCTTCATGGTGGTTTTTCAAAAGCCAAGGCTCTTCTCTTCAATTTCCTTACTGCACTCACAGCAGTGCTTGGTGCAATAATTGGTTATATTTTGCATTTCTTTGTACAAGACCTTACCATTTACGTTCTCCCTTTTGCAGCTGGTGGATTCATATACATCTCATCATCTGATCTTATACCAGAGCTTCACAAGGAAAAAATAGTATCAAAATCTATCATCTCATTTATCTTTTTTCTGATTGGGATTGGCTTGATGTTTGGCACAAAGATGATATTTTAATAATGAATCAATAAAATGGGAGATGACCTCAGATACTCAAGGCAGGAAAAGTTCAGTGAAATAGGAAAAATCGGACAAAAAAAGATTGAAAAAGCAAGTGCTGTCATTGTGGGTTGCGGAGCACTAGGTTCCAGATGTGCAGAACTCTTGACAAGAGCTGGCATAGGCAAATTGATTCTTATTGATATGGATATCACTGACATCACAAACCTGCAAAGACAGACATTTTACAATGAATCAGATATCGGAAAGAAAAAAGCAGAGAGTCTAAGAGAGCACATAACAAAAATAAATTCCGGAATTGTTGTCAAGGCCATCGCTGATAAAGTGACCAGGGAAAACGCATCAGTTTTTCCGGAAGCAGATATTGTATTTGGCTGCACTGATAACCTGGAGAGCAGGTTTATTATAAATGATTTCAGTGTAAAAAATAAAATACCATGGGTGCATGGCGGAGCTGTAATGTCAATAGGTAATGTGATGGTCATTTTTCCTGATGGACCATGTTTCCGCTGCATATTCCAGGAAGCTTCCGGCCTTCCAACAGCAAATACTCATGGAATAGTAAATTCAAATCCAGCAATAATTGCAGCTCTCCAGGTTTCTGAAGGATTGAAGATAATTCTTGGCAAGGAACATGAAAAGGATCTGATATATTTTGACTGCTGGAAAAATGAGTTCACAAAAATAAAGATAAAAAAAAAACCTGACTGCCCTATTTGCAGTAAAGGAAAAAACTAATTTTTTGTTATTTATTAGAGCAGGTAAATTTATAATTGATCTTACTGAATCTGATATTTGAGCTACATGGCAAAAAATCCTATTGATATGACCAGAAAAAAACTGTATTATTCTGAATTGACTGATTCTGTACAAAAGATAGCCGGTGTCATGCACAAAAAAAAAATACATTCAATCCTGGTAAAAGATATCAGAGGCAAAATGGCCGGAATAATCACAGTAGGTGATATCCTGCGCAAAGTTGAACGTAATTATGATTGCAGCACTTTTAGTGCAAATGACATCATGTCATCACCGGTTGTGACAATAGGCATGGATGCGACAGTAGATGACATTGTGAATAAATTCCAAAAAGAAAAGGTCACCAGACTGGTCATGCTTGATAAGAACAATGAACCAATAGGGATCATGCGGGACACTGCTGTGTACAATTACCAGAGATTCACCAAATATGATGCTGAGGCTGCTGAAAGGCTCTCGTCTGGCTACAGAGACCATTTCTATTGATGCTCTCCATCAAATTTTTTCCTTCTTAAACGTTCCGGGACATAAAATTCACGGTCTTACACATTCTGACAGTCCCAAATCCTTCAATAGTTATTAATAAATACTCATTTTACCTGTTCTTCAATTCATTACAGATCAAGATCAAGGGTGATAAAATTATGAAAAAAGAAAAATTTGATGTATCCGGCATGCACTGCAAGAGCTGTGAGATGCTTCTGTCTGATACTCTCGATGAGACTGATGGAATAAGATCATCGCAGGCATCCAATGAAAAAGGCGAAGTGATTGTTGAATATGATGAGAAAATAGTAAACAGCAATAAGATCAGAGAACTTATAAAAGAGGCTGGCTATATGCCTGAATAAGAAAATGGACAATAATATGATAAAAAAGGGCTTTATTGCCGAAGGAACAACCTGTGATTCGTGCACTGCAATAATAAAACGACAGGCTAAAAAGGTCGATGGTGTAAAAGAAGTTGAATTTGACTATGCAACTGAACTGGGTTCTGTTGTATTTGACCAAACCAAAACAGATATTGATGATATATTATATAAGATAGAAGAAAAAGGATACTCGTGTTATATATTGGATGAAAAAAAAGGAAGCTCAGCCAAAGCCAGCAAGACAATGGGCACCATCATAGCAATTATCGGAGTCATTGTTGTCGGATATTTTTTGATCAATTTTGCTGAATCCGTGCCGCTGCCTGAAATCGGAAGGAATACGGGATACGGTCTTTTATTTGCTGTCGGGCTGCTGACTGGTTTTCATTGCGTCGCCATGTGCGGTGGTTTTGTTGTTTCTTATACTGCTAAAGATGCAAAACATGGCAGGACCTCACATAAATCTCACATAAAATATGCTATCGGAAAGACCCTGTCATATACAATCATCGGCGCTGCATTTGGTCTATTGGGTTCAATAATCGCTTTCACACCGGCAATGAGAGGATTTGCAGGAATATTTGCAGGCCTGTTCCTGGTATTGTTCGGACTGAAGATGCTCAATATCATCCCTGCACTCAGGAGACTTTCAATCCGGTTGCCAAAAGAGATCGCGAAATTTGTCGGGCAGGAATCTGGAAAGAATCAATCCAATCCTCTTGTGATCGGACTTTTGAACGGCCTCATGATCGCATGCGGACCTCTGCAGGCAATATATATAATGGCAGCAGGGACAGGCAGCATGATTGAAGGTGCAAAATTGCTTTTTGTATTTGCAGTCGGAACACTTCCTGTGATGATTGCTTTTGGGTTTTTTGCAAGCTTCATATCAGGCAGGCTAACTGCAAAAATTTTAAAAGCATCCGGTGTTTTAGTCATTGTACTGGGACTTGTGATGCTGAATAACGGCCTTGTCCTTACAGGCAGCGGCTATGATTTTGGCTCAGTCATGCAGACTCTCAGCAGCAGCGACAGTCTTGCAGCAACAGGATCAACAATTGCTGCTGCAGATGACAGCAATATTGCCGCTGTCAGACAGGGTTTCCAGGAAATAAGGATGGATGTGACAAGATACGGCTGGGAGCCTGACACTTTTGTGCTCCAGAAAGATATACCTGTGAAATGGATCATCAATGGCAAAGAAATCACCGGATGCAACAATGCAATCCAGGTCCCTAAATATAATCTTCAGTTTGACATCAAGCCCGGTGAGCAGGTGATTGAATTCACTCCGACTGAAGAAGGCGTGATTAGATGGAGCTGCTGGATGGGCATGATCCCCGGTACATTCATTGTCAAGGAAAATGCAGGCACACTGAGCAACGAAGACATAGAAAAAGAGATTGCTGCTGTTCCGCAGGCAGCAGGCGGAAGCTGTGGAGGCAGCTGCGGTTCGCCAAGCTGTGGTGCTGCAACAGGAGGATCATGCGGCTGCGGAGCATAAATCTTCAAAATGAAAGTCAAAAAGAAAAAATTGCATGTGTGGATGATCATCCTTGTGCTGATTATTGCTGCAATAGTTGTCTATGCCAGATTGCCTGGCAAATATGACTATTTTGCAAAATGCCTCACAGAAAAAGGTGTAAAAATGTATGGTACAGATTCATGCAGTCACTGCCAAAATCAAAAGCATGATTTTGGAAAATCTTTTAAATATGTTGATTTCACCAATTGTAATTATGCACAAAGTGTCTGCAATCTCAAAGGCATTACAGGTTATCCGACATGGATTGTGGAAGAGAAATCATATCCGGGTGAACAAAGTTTCCAAAGGTTGAGTGAATTGACAGGGTGTCTGATTGAAAAATGATTAAAAAAAATATTTTTGTTTTATTGATTCTTGTCATCAGTAACTTAAGTACTCCTGTCATTGCAGACAACAATATTTTAATGGAAACAGAAGCCAAAGTTACCATCTTCTATTCAAAATCATGTCCACATTGTATTCAAGAAATTGAATTCCTAAATTCTTTGGAAAACAAATGTTCTGATATTAAAGTTGATTATTATATTGCAGTAGAAAATGATGATCTTCTTCAGCAATTTGCTGATAAATTCAATACAACAACCGCAGCTGTGCCAAGAACATTCGTAGGAGACAAAGCATTTATTGGGTTTTCCCATGAAGAGGGAACACTTGAATACTCTCCTGTCTATAAGGCATATATAGGATATGCCAATGTAATAGAAGATCAAATAAACGAGCTTCGCGGACTTGACATCATCTCTCCTGACAATAATTCTACATGTGCCGGAGCAGAGATAAAACCAGGGACAGAAATAAACAAGAATTCGTGGGTGTTCCTTTTAATATTGGTCTACGTGCTGTCATATTTCTTTGTCAAGGCCAAGATAATATCGAACAAGGGTAAGAGAAACCTGTGGATAGCCGGGCTTCTTTTTGTGACAATAATCTCTTTTTTCATCTTTATATCATCACAGTCTGATGAAGCCATTAAACTTTTTGCGCAAGGCCTGCCGTTTCCGTTCTTTGTGACCATCATAGCTATTGCCGACGGATTCAATCCATGCGCTTTCACAGTGCTGTTGATATTATTGTCCCTTCTTACGCACACAAAGAAAAAAAGGGACATGAGCATAATCGGCTTCACATTCATATTGACTTCAGCAGTCATGTATTTCATCTTCATAATGGCGATGATATTCATAGGTTCATGGGCATTTGAAAAATACGGGACACTCATCAACCTTGTGCTCGGCAGCATCATTATGGTAATAGGTCTAATTAATATCAAGGATTTCTTCTTTTTCAAGAAAGGCATATCCATGTCGATATCTGATAAGGAGAAGAAGAAAGTCTCAGTAAAGGCAAGGAACATAGTGAACCTATTGAGGCAGGGGTCAGGCAGATCATTCATGCTTGCGATATTCGGGACAATTCTTCTGGGCATTTTTGTGAATCTTGTCGAACTAGGCTGCACCGCGATACTTCCTGCAGTATATATGACCTCTCTTGTAAGATCATTCGGAGAAACTGTAGCAGTAGGGCATATTGTCTGGACATTGTATTATGCGTTAATATATGTCATCCCGCTGATAATTATCATGCTGATTTTCACTTTCTCGTTTAAATCAGCAAGAGTTTCTGAGGAACAAGGCAAGGTGCTAAAACTTGTGTCAGGCGCATTCATGCTGACATTCGGCATCATAATGATATTCTTTCCGCAGCTGCTTGTATTTTGAGGGAAATTCCCTTGGTTTTATTTTTCCAAAAATTGTAGTAAAATAAGGAGGTCAAAATGAAAGATACAGATATCATAATCACAGGCATGCACTGCGCAAGCTGCTCAACACTTATCGAAAGAGCCTTGAAAAAAACAGAAGGTGTAACAGATGCCAATGTCAATCTGACCACTGAAAAAGCATCTGTAAAATTTGATCCAAAAAAGACTTCTGCACCCGAACTTATCAAGGCCATCCAAAGCAAAGGTTATGGAGCAGCGCTTGAAAAAAGCAGCAACAGTGACAATCTTGATGATCGTCAGCAAAAAGACATTGCAAAGATCAAAAAAAGATTCCTGATAAGCCTGGTGTTTGCCATTCCTTCATTCATCGTCGGCATGGTGTTCATGTGGATGGGAATAATGATCCCATATCATGACTACATACTCTGGTTCCTTGCCTCGCCTGTACAGTTCTATATAGGTAGTGAGTTCTACAAAGGTATGTGGGCTGCACTCAAGAACAGGTCTGCAAACATGGATACATTGATTGCTGTCGGAACTTCTGCAGCTTATTTTTTCAGTGTTTATGCAGTGCTTTTCAGCCCGGAAGTAGGTCAGTATTTTGAGACTTCAGCAATCTTGATAACTCTCGTCATAATGGGAAAATATCTGGAAGCAAAGGCAAAAGGAAAGACAAGTGAAGCAATAAAAAAATTGATGACTCTCTCTCCAAAAACAGCAACTGTTGTGAGAAATGGAATTGAACAAAAAATAAGCATTGACGATGTCCTTACAGGAGATATTGTGATTGTAAAACCCGGAGAAAAGATACCTGTAGACGGAAAGATAACCGAGGGCTCCTCGTCAGTTGATGAGGCCATGATCACAGGAGAATCATTACCTGTCGAAAAGAAAAAAGGAGATATTGTCATCTCTGCGACCATAAACAAACATGGAAGCTTCAGGTTCAAGGCAACCAATGTTGGTGAGAATACAACACTTTCAAGGATCATCAAGCTGATTGAAGATGCACAGGGAAAAAAAGCACCTATCCAAAGATTTGCTGATGCTGTATCAGCCTATTTTGTGCCAATAGTCATTGTCATTGCGATATTGACATTCATCACATGGAAATTTGTCTTTGCAAAAGAGATTGAATTCGCAGTGATTACAGCAGTGTCTGTCCTTGTCATAGCTTGCCCATGCTCGCTGGGTCTTGCAACCCCAACAGCAATAATGGTAGGGACAGGGATGGGCGCAAAGAACGGCATACTTATCAAAGGAGGAGACAGCCTTGAGACTGCACATAAGATCAAGTATGTAGTCTTTGATAAGACCGGCACAATAACCCATGGAAAGCCGGAAGTGACAGATCTTGTAGCTATCAGTGCAAAAGATGAAGATGAACTCCTGACAATTTCTGCGTCCATTGAAAAAGGGTCTGAGCATCCTCTTGCTGAAAGCATAGTGAAATATGCTGAAAAAAAAGGGCTAAGTCTAACAAAAGCAAAGGATTTCAAGGCTATTCCCGGACATGGTATTGAAGCCAAGCTTGGCAAAAAGACCTATTATTTCGGCAATGCAAAACTGATGGCAAAAATCAATGCAGATATTGATGCTGATTTCAATAAGCATGAAGATCAGATCTTAAAACTTGAAAGACAGGGAAAGACAGTGATGATACTTGCTGAGAGCAAAAAAATATTGGGATTTGTTGCTGTTGCTGATACTATAAAGCAGACTTCAAAGACAGCGGTCCAGCAGCTCCAGAAGATGAAGATATTTGTCTACATGATTACCGGCGACAACAAACAGACAGCAGAGGCAATTGCAGGTCAGGCAGGAATCCATCATGTCTTTGCAGAAGTACTCCCCGAAGATAAGGCGAACTATGTGAAAAAGCTTCAGAAGACCGGTGTTGTCGCCATGGTCGGAGATGGGATCAATGACGCACCGGCTCTTGCCCAGGCTGACATAGGGATTGCAATGGGCTCTGGTACTGATGTTGCTATGGAGACAGGAGATGTAGTATTGATGAAGAATGACCTTCGGGATGTGGCAAAAGCAATAAAGCTTTCAAGGATGACCATGGCAAAGATACGGCAGAACATGTTCTGGGCACTGTTCTACAATGTCCTGGGCATTCCTGTTGCAGCAGGAATACTATATCCTTTTTTTGGGATACTGCTGTCGCCTGTCCTTGCCGGAGCAGCCATGGCGATGAGCAGCGTAAGTGTTGTGACAAATAGTCTTCTGTTGAAGAACAAGAGGCTTTAAGAAATCTAATCACTTTAATTTATTTTTTAAGATTTCTAACCTTTTTTCCAGAGCATCTTCCCATCCAGAAAATAGTATTTCAGGAGGCCTTCATCAGCCATATATGAAAGATGGGACCTCAGGCTTGATATCTGGAGGATGTATTGGTTCTCATTCAGGATTATCGAATAACTGGTGCAGAGCTCTCTCAGGATTTCCTCACAAGTCTTCTCATCTGTACATGTCTCTGCGATAAATTTAAGTGAATCATGCACTGTCTTCCTGTTGAGCTCTGCGAAGGCCTTTATATCCTTGGTCGGTTCTGCATGGCTTGGCACATAGTATGCAAAATTTGAGTTCTCCAAAAAATCCAGGGTCTCAAGATGCTTCCTGACATCATATATGTAAAACATCTTGTACTTGTTGATAATGCTCTCAGAGAAGATGCTGTCTGCTGCGAAAAAAACATTGTCATGAGTGAGGACTCCGACCATATCAAAGAAATGGCCAGGTAATGGGTATGCAAAAAGTGCTGTATCAAGAATCTTGCCGCTGTTAGGTATTATGTCAGTCACATTTGATTCCTCTGCCTTCAGGAATTTGTTGCTGTGCTTAGCAAGAGGAAATCCACCATAGAGGAATGATGCCTCAAGCAGAGGGTCGTCTATGAATGCTGCTTCAAGCCTTGTCGCCGCGATGCGGCATCCTGTCTTTTTTTGGAGAAACGCGTTTCCTCCTGCATGGTCAGCATTAGAATGCGTGTTGATTATAAGTCTTAAGTTCCAGGATTTCTCTTTTAATTGGTTGTATAGCTGCCGTCCTGCCTCGCTGTCATTCCCGCTGTCGATTAAGACTGCCTGATCTTCTTTTACAAAGAGCCCCATATTTGCCGGGCTTGGGACATAATATGTGTTTCCGGTAATATGCTTTATTTCAAGTCTTGCCATGATAAAAAAAGATTATCAACAGAAATAAAAAAGTATCCATAAAAAATATCAAAATTTACGCATGAATGATGGTAACAAATATTTAATAACTGCAACAGTAGTTCCGATTGAAAGCTACTTTTGATGTATTTTTTTATACCTTTTCTATATTTTATCGGAAAAATAGCAACAACAACAAGGTCATGGACGCACATTTCTTTTAGAAATGTGCTAT
>JAHIYL010000093.1 GCA_018815145.1 Nanobdellota archaeon
ATGAGATTGGCGCTCTGGCAAGGGCTTTTGACAGGACCCTCGTTAGCTTGAAGCTGGCTATGAGAGAGAGAGCGCCTGAAGCTAAAAAAGATGACCAAAAATAAAGAGTTGATTTCTCAATAATTAGAAATATAAATGAGTCTTTCTATATCTGTAATATTAGATATTACAAAATAGGGGGATGAAATGGTAAAGAAGGATAAAAAGAAACAAGACATGATAGAAACCGATACAAAACAACAATTTTCATCATCCCAAGACATGCTTAATTCACCAACAGGAATAACAGAGCTTGATGACCTTCTTGGCGGCGGATTTCCGAAAGGCGCAGTCATCCTTCTTTCAGGATCTTCAGGATCTTGCAAGACAATATTCTCTTTCCAGTGGCTTTTTGAAGGTATTAAGAACAATGAAAACGGCATTTACATAACATTGACAGAACCTCTTTTCAAGACTGTCAAAAACCTTGAGCCAATGGATTTCTACGACAGAAATGCCATAGAGCAGGAAAAACTGAAGATTATTGACATGAGAGAGATTTATGAAAAAAGGGGGTTCAATCAGAAAAAGATTCTTGATTTCATCGAAAAGCAAGTAAAACAAGTAAACGCAAAAAGGTTGTGCATAGACTCGATAACTGCAATAGCCTATAATCTTGACGAAAAGTCCAAAATCAGAAAGTTTATTTTCGAGCTTGGAAAAATCCTTGCAACGCTTGGATGCACGACAATCCTTACAGGTGAGGTTACCGAAGAGAAAAGATTCTCTGTTTATGATGTTGAGGAGTTTATTTCTGATGCCATCTTGAGACTTGACCAGATAAAGGTAAGGGACGAATTACAGAGAAGGATGCAAATAATCAAAATCAGGGGAAGGAAATATAAGACAGATGACATCTTCTTTAAAATCTCAGACCAAGGCATCAATGTTTTTCCAAAGATCATAGTCCCGTTGAATTATTCTTCTTCATTCGAAAGGATTCCAACAGGCAACAATGTGCTGGATACAATGATGCTAGGAGGAGTTTTCAAGGGATCCTCCACGCTTATCGCGGGTTCAACAGGAACAGGAAAAACATTGTTAGCAACACAATACATAATTGAAGGGCTAAAAAGGGGGGAACCCTGTCTATATGCTGGATTCGAAGAGAGCAGGGAACAATTATTGAGGAATGCAAAGAATATTGGGTGGGATTTGAAGGAATATGAGGAAAAAGGCCTTCTTACATTGCGTTGTATTTATCCAAGAGAAAAATTCCTTGAAGAGCATATAAGAGAAATAAAGCAGATAGTGGAAGATAAAAAAATCAAAAGATGTGTTGTTGATTCCTTGTCTTCTATCTCAAAAGCCTTTCCTAAAGATTCTTTTATAGACTTTACGAAAAGACTTAACGGCTATTTGAAATTTATGAACGTGACAACCGTCTTTACAGCAGCAACAGAAACACTAATAGGCACATCGAAATTAACAGACTCACAGCTTTCAACAGTCATAGACAATGTTATTATGCTGCGTTATGTTGAGGTACAGGGCGAATTAAACCAGGTACTGAATATCATCAAGATAAGGGGGAGCGCACACAGCAAAGACCTGAGAAGATATGGTATAACAAACAGAGGTCTTGTCATAGGCCAGTCCTTGGCAGGCTATGAGGGAATCATGACAGGAGTAACCAGAAAGGTTTCTGAAACAATTGATGAAAGACTCGAATCTGAGTTCAAGAAATTCATCGGACCAATGGCACCTTCAATTCTTTCTGATATGAAGGCTAGAGGACTGACAAAAGAAAATATTTTCAGTTACATTGACGAATTGAACAGCCAGGGCATTATGAGTGAAGATAACTCAAAATTATTCAAGCAAGATGTGATGTCCATTCTGGGCGGAGTATCAAATGGTATGGTTCCAGATACCAGTGAGAAAGCTAAAGGTATCGTAGAATTCTTCAAAGAAAAGAAACCCAAAACAGAGAAGTCTTCAAACTGGTTACTCGGGGGTGAATAGCATGAATGCAAAAATATTGTTTTTGGGTTTGACTGCTTTGTTTTTAATCCTTAGTTTTTCATCAGTATTGAGTTTCACCACCCTGGAAAAAGCCAAGTGGTTTGATAATGGCATAGACATTGCTGTCGGGATTGTTTTGATGTACCTTGGGAGTGTCCTATTCCTGACATACAAACAAACCAAAAACAAGAGCATCATATATTCGGCAATGGGAATTTTTTTAATGGCTTTCCAGAAAGTTGTGGAAATATTTCTTCAGGAATGGCAGATATCCATTGGTTATCAGTATCCTGCAGGCGTATTGGGATTGAATCTTGGCACATTAGGATGGGGAATTTCTGATTCAATTTTTGTATGTGGGTTATTATTTATATTATTTGGACTTAGGGAGACGTTGAAATGATATTCATACTTTCTCATATAGCCCTGACATTTTCCATGCTGTTAACAGCATACATGGGATTTCGGTTTTTTAAAATCGGAAGAAAAAACACAGGATACAGCATGTTCATACTCTCAATAGAATTTCTTATAAGGAACGTCTTTGATTTCTATAGTCTTTTTGACTCTCTCTACTGGATATTACCAGAAGCATTGTTGCTCTCTGGCATAATAATTTTCACACATGGAATAATACAGAAGAAGGCGGTTAAAACAGTGGAAAGAAAAACATATAGGCAAGAGTCAAAAATATCGAGTTCCCTTAGTATAAGGAACAAACTGTTAATAGGATTGACAATAATTTCTATATCAACAATTCTACTTTTCTACATAATTGGATTATATAACATGAATTCACTGGATGAAAATCTGGAAAGTGTTTCAATAAATGAAATTAATGATATTAGGAGAGATTTTTATGATCAGGAAGCAAGCGATTCCAAAACCATGTCCACTGCATTAGAAGTAATAATTCGAGACAATGATATAAAAAAATTGTATCTGGAAGGGGATAGGGATAAATTGTATGAATATACAACTCCATTGTTTGAGGGTTTAAAAAATAAGTATGGTATTACACATTTTTATTTTATATTGTTGGATGGGGAATGTTTCGTCAGGATACACAACAAAAATATTTATGGGGATTTGATAAAGAGAACGACTTTCGAAAATGCAAAGAGGACAAAAGAAATCTCTTCAGGAATAGAGCTCGGAAAAACGGCATTTGCTCTGAGGACTGTCGTGCCTTACTATGATGAAGGTAAGTTGATAGGTTATGTGGAATTGGGGGAAGAGATTGATCATTTTTTAGATAATTTGAAAGAGTATACCAACGAACACACACCAAGCAGTGAATTCGCAATTATGGTCGAGAAACGTTATCTGGACGAAGGGGACTGGAAATCTGTCAGACAAGTAGCAGGACTAAGGGATAACTGGAATGATATTAAAGATTATGTTCTGA